>CAMNPZ010000010.1 GCA_946548715.1 uncultured Candidatus Saccharibacteria bacterium | reverse complement strand
TACAGAAGGCATGGAGTACTGTAGAACCTATATCATGGTCATATAGTCCATTATTAATATTGGCATTATGGGACTGCATGCCGGTGCCTTTTATAGTACAGGCTACTGGGACAGCGATGCGAACTTGGTCTATGACGGAGCCATCTTCTGCGGAAACGTAGGAGGAGGCAAGGAGTCCACCTATAACTGTAGTTAGTAAACCGAATAGCCCTAGTATAACAAAGTATTTCGTATATTGAAGCCTACAATCATAATTGCGTATAACCATTTTTTCCTTTTTTTTAATTGCTAATGTTTATTATATCACAAATCATAAAAAAGTGACCATTAATTAAGCCGATTGCAAGAGCTCGAGATCGACGAGGCGGGCCTCGACGGATTTGACGCCGTTAAAGTCGTTTTCGGTGAGTTTGACGAGAGGTTCGATGCGGTCAAACTGGGGGTCGAGGCTGAGCCACTGCTCGGGGGCGAAGAAGGCGACGACTTTGAGATATCTGCCGTGGGCATCGCGAAGATCGAGTCTTAAGTGGTTACGCTCAGCGCCCATGCGGGTGACGCCGGTGAGCTGGATGCCGCGGAGGCGAAAAATGGGTTCTTCATTCCCTGGTCCGAAGGGTTCTAGACGATTGAGGTCGGCGAGAAACTCCGGCGTGAAGTCTGCGAAGTCGGAGACATCTAGGTCGGCACGACTGCTAAAGTAACGCTCTTGGTCGACGAGGTGGAGCGAGCGGTAGTATTCGTTGATTTGCTCGCGGAATTTATAGAGGTTATCCTGCGCGACTTTGACTCCGGCGGCGCCGGCGTGGCCGCCACCGCCGATGATGGAACCTTTGGCGAAGTTAAGAGCCTCGGCGAGGTTGAAATCACCGAAGCTACGGCCAGAACCTTTGAAAACACCATCGGTAGTCTCGGTGAGTACGAAGGCGGGTTTGTGATATTCCTCAACCAAGCGGCCCGCTACGATACCGATAATTCCCTCGTGCCATTTGCCCGATTCGATAATGACCGGCTCGTCGCCTACACCACGCTCGGTGATTTCGCGCGTGGCAGAATTTTGTTCAGTTTTACGTTTTTTGTTCAATATTTCGAGACACTCAGCGAGTGGAGCGGCTGCGAGCGCACTCTTGGCGCGGAGGAGATTGAGGGAGAGTTCGGCGGTGTCGAGACGGCCGGCGGCGTTGAGGCGCGGGCCGATTTGGAAGCCGATGGATTCGGTGTTCAATTTTTTTACTCCGGCACGGCGCATGAGTTCCGTAAGGCCGGGGCGGCGGGTTTTCGCGAGGACTTTGAGACCATAGGAGCCAAGGATGCGGTTTTCGCCGGTAAGGGTCATGCTATCGCAGATGGTGCCAAGGAGGACGAGGTCGAGGAGCCATTTCTCTTGGCCGGACGGAATGAGGCCGCGTTTCGCGAGGGCTTGGGCGAGTTTAAAGGCAACACCAACGCCGGCGAGATTCTGGAGGTTCTCGGTGGGGCGATCTTTGCGGTGGGGATTAATTACAGCGAGTGCTGCTGGCATTTCGGGTTCGGTCTCGTGGTGGTCGGTGACGATGGTGTCGATGTTTGCAGTATTTAGCTCGTCGATGATGGCGTGGTTGCGCGAGCCACAGTCGACGGTGATAACGAGGTCGATGTGGTGGGATTTGGCGCGAGTGATGAGTTTCGGGCTCATGCCGTAACCATCGGCGAAGCGGTCGGGGAGCATGATCTCGAGGTGGTCTGGCTGGATACCGGCGAGCGTTAGAGCCTCCGCCATCAGGGTACTCGAGGTGACACCGTCAACATCATAATCGCCGTAGATGAGGACTCGCGCGTTAGCTTTGACGGCCTCTGCGATGCGATTGACAGCCTTGTCCATATCGTGAAGCGTATAGGGGTCGGTTAAGTCTTCGTAGCGAGGCTCGAGAAAGCTAGGGGTGAGCCCGCGTTGCTCGAGGAGGCGGATAAAAAGTTTGTTCATTAGCCTATCTTCTTGCTAGGTTTATTGCCGCGTTGGCTTTTGATGACGATGGACTGGAGCTCTTTGAGGATTGGGAATTGTTTGTTGGTTTGGTAAATCTTGGTTTTGCCTTTCTTAGAAACGAGGAGAAAACCACCACGCGCCATGCGTTCTAGTTCCCTTTGGATATTGCCAGGGTCTTCTTTGATTAATTTTGCTAGACCTCTGACGTGAGTTTTGAAATCGGGATATTTGGCAAATACCACCAGAATTTTGCGGCGCACCCGAGATGTGACAAATATTTCTAACATAATACCTCGCTTAAATCTTATTACATTATAGCAAAAAGTGTAAAAAATACAACGAATTATTTGGAATGATTTTGTGCTGTTTTGTTTTTGTTTGATATTGCTTATGCTTGAAAGATGGGTAGGGTTTAGTATAATTGAGTGAAGAAATGGAGGTATATGAAAAGATTGAAGCGATGCGCTAATCTAGCGCGGCTGGCGATGGGTGCGAGTTTGTTAATTGGGCTAGGCGACTACGTTTTGTTAAAAATGGGAGAGCCAGTGGGACCGTTTTTGTTCTCTTTCGGGTTACTGGGGGTGTGTGTGTTGGGACTAAATCTATTTACCGGGAAGTGTGGGTTTTGGTTTGAAGATAGAATTTCAGTGTTGGATTTACTGATTATTCTGGTTGTAAATCTAGTGGCTGGGTATGGGTTCGGAGTGCTGTTTTCGATGATGGATGCTTCAGTGGTGGCGGCAGCCGAGGGGAAAGTGGCGACTTGGAACTGCGACATGGCATTCTTCTTGAAGTCGGTGATGTGCGGGGCGATTATGTATCTCGCGGTGGAATTATATCGGCGTGGGACGAAATTGGGGATTCTACTTGGGGTACCGCTGTTTATTTTTGCGGGGTTTCAGCATTCGATTGCAAATGTGATTACGATGGGGGCAGCGGGGGCGTTTAGCTGGTCAGTGCTGCTGTGCGCTTTAGGAAATCTCGTCGGGGCGCTAGGGGCGTGGAGTTTGTGCTGTGGAGTGGAGATACCGGAGAAGAAAAAGAAGAGAAAATAGTGCATTATCGTATCATAAGCGTAGTATAATTGATATATGTTTTACGAGGTAATACCGGAGGGACGGGTGGAGGCGCTCACGTATCATTTTGATGGTGGTTCCCTATTGCCTGGGCAAATAGTTGTCGCGCCAGTCGGCAAACGGGTAGTGCCGGGTGTGGTCGTTAAAAAAGTTGCGCAACCGGATTTCAAGACCCGGGCGATTTCCAAAATATTGTATTCAAAGCCGTTACCATGGCATCTGCTTGCGACAGTGAGGTTTATACATGAGTATTATTTGGCGCCTTCCGGTACCGCAGTGTCTCTTGTGCTCCCTAGAGGGGTACAGAAGAAGCGACGTAAAACCGAACAGATGTTCGGTGATTCTCTGTTGACGACGGGTCCTGGTGAGACATTCCACTCGGGGCCGCGTCCGTCCGGCCCGTCGCCACGGGCGGACGGCGCTAACCCTCGCGCTGCCGCGCTCCGGAATGCCCCTTCGTCGGAATGTCTCCACCACCCGTCGTTGACAGGAAAAACCGAACAGTTCCCTAATTTGGCGCAAATTCGGTTGAATGAGGCGCAGAAAAAGGCGCTAGAAGCCCTCCAGAAGGCTCCAGGAACCACGAAACTGCTGCATGGCGTGACTGGAAGCGGAAAGACCAACATATACCTCAAAATGGCTCTAAATGCGTTACAGGACCATAAATCGACCATACTTTTGGTGCCGGAAATAGCATTAACGGGGCAACTTGTTCGGGTTTTTCGTGAAGTGTTTGGCGAGAAAGTGATACTACTGCATTCGCAGCAAACAGAGGCGGAGCGACATTTGATTTTTGAGAAAATACTGATGTCGGAGGAGCCTTTGATAGTAATTGGACCGCGGTCGGCGCTATTTGCGCCGGTGGAGTCGCTTGGGCTGATTATTATCGATGAGGAGCATGAGGGGACGTATTATCAGGAGAACGCGCCGAAGTATTCGGCGATCCGGGTGGCGAGTTTTATGGCGCGGGCGGCGGGTGTTTCCCTGATACTAGGGTCGGCAACGCCGACGGTAGAGGACTACTACATCGCCTCGAAACAGGGGTCGGTGGTGGAGCTGACCGAGAAGGCAAAAACTACTGCAGTGAAGCCGGAAATTACACTGATTGATTTTAAGGACAGAGGTAAGTTTTCTAAGAACAAATATTTCTCTTCCCCGCTTCTTTTGGCGATAGAGACGAATCTAGCCGCGGGGCGACAGACGCTAATATTTCATAATCGGCGGGGGTCGTCACCTCTGACGATTTGCGAGGATTGTGGGGAGGAGATTTTGTGTCCGAATTGTTTTCTGCCGCTGACGCTTCATGCGGATGAATATGTATTACAATGTCATACATGTGGGTTTTCGGAGAGAGTACCGGTGTCGTGTCCGAAGTGTGGGGCGCCGGGGCTGGTACATAAGGGGTTTGGGACAAAGTTGCTCGAGACGGAACTCGTCAAGTTGTTCCCTAAAGCGCGGGTACGGCGATTTGATGCGGATAATAAGAAGGGCGAGACTCTGAACGCGGTGTATTCGGAGGTACGAGAGGGCGAGGTGGACATCTTGGTCGGGACACAAACGCTGGCGAAAGGGCTAGATTTGCCGCGGCTTGCAACGGTAGGGGTAGTGCAGGCGGATGCGGGGCTGTCGCTGCCGGATTATATGGCGGAGGAGCGTGTGTTTCAGCTCCTCACACAGGTGATTGGGCGCGTGGGGCGAGGTCACCTGGGGGCGGCGGAGGTGTTTATTCAGACTTTTCGGCCGGAGCATCCGGTATTGGAGTTCGCTGCGAAGGAGGATTATGCGGGGTTTTATAAATATGTACTTGCACGCCGGCGCCGGGGAGGGTTTCCGCCGTTTCGGTTCGTGATGATGCTAGAAATCACGATGAAGACAGAGGCGATTGTGGTGCGGAAGGTGCGCGAACTGGTGGCCCGGCTATCGCGAGATGAGAGGTTAGTGGTTTCCCCGCCCCAGCCGGGATTTCACGAGCGAACGGCCAAGGGTTACACCTGGCAGATTATGGTGCGAAGTCGGTCGCGAAAGGCGCTGATTGAAGCATGCGAAGGGTTAGATAAGAATTTCAAGATTACGCTAGACCCGCCGGGGCTATTATAATGTGATAAAATGGTATTTAATAAGTAAAAGGAGGTAAGATGTGTACAGCAGTGAGATTTAACGGAGCGGAGGGGGAGATGTTTTTTGGGCGGAATTTGGATTGGGTGAATGGGTACGGAGAGAAGGTTGTGATTACTCCGCGAGGATTCAAATATCAGTCGGCGTTTCTTGGTGAGATAGACGGCACAGCAGTGATCGGGATGGGGATTGTGGCAGAGGGGGCACCGCTATATTTTGACTGCGCCAATGAGCATGGGCTTGCGGCGGCGGGGTTGAACTTCCCTGGTTATGCCGCTTATGCCGCCGAAGCGGTGGAGGGCAAGACAAATGTCGCGGCGTATGAGTTCCCGCTATGGGTAACGCTGAATTATAAGACAGTGGATGAAGTCGAGAAGGCTTTGAAGGACGTTGCGATTGTGGCGAAACCGATTAATGAACAGTATCCCGTGTCGCAACTCCACTGGATGATTGGAGATAAGGAGCGGTCGATTGTGGTGGAGTATACTGCGCGGGGGATGGAGATTTTTGAGAATAAAGTGGACGTACTGACGAACCAGCCGGGGTATGCGTGGCACCGCGAGAATCTGCGGAATTACATGAATCTCGGATTTGAAGAGCCGGAGAAGGTAAACTGGGGTAAGGCAGAACTGAAGCCGTTTGGGACTGGTTCCCTGTTGCGCGGGTTGCCTGGTGGGTTCTATCCGACGGATCGGTTTGCGAGGGTGGCATATTTCAATACACATTACCCCATGCAGAGTACTGAGGGCTCTAATGTATCGCGACTATTCCATACTTTGGCTGGGGTGGCGATGATTGATGGGGCGGCTGCGATGACGGACGGAAGGTTCGAGAAGACGATTTATACCGGTGGGTATTCCACGGCGACACAGACTTATTATTACAATACTTATGAGGATTTCGAGATTAAAAGCGTGGCGATGAAGGATTATGATTTAGATTCTTCCGAGTTGATTGTGGCCTAAGCCTATTTCTTTTACCTCTGAAGTATGGTATAATGGGCTTATGAAAATTATTACGACGCCAGATGGGCGACTGAGGGAGAAATCGGAGAAAGTCCGCAAAATCGACGATGAGATACGCGGGATTATTGCTGATATGCGAAAACTGTCGCTAGATTGGGAGGCGGAGCATCCTTATGAGCTATCGGCGGCGATGGCGGCACCTCAGATGGGGGTGTTGAAGAGGATTATCATCATCCGGGATGATATGGAGGATAAGAAAAATGCTTCCTTTACGGCGCTGATTAATCCAGAGGTGATTCGAGCGGAAGGCCGGGTCAAGAGGGATTATGAAGGGTGTTTGTCGGTGCCATCGATTTACGGGATGGTTCCCCGTGCGACCAAAGTCAAGGTGAAGGCGATGCTCGAGGATGGCACAGAGGTACGAATTAAGGCAACCGACGAGCTGGCGCGGACACTACTGCATGAGATTGACCATTTGAATGGGGTTTTGTTTATCGATCATATCCGAGATGAGAAAGATGCATTTTATAAGATGAATGACAAGGGTGATTTGATACCGGTAGAAGATTACGAAAAAGAGATTCGTGACAATGAGCAGCTGTGGGGCGAAGAGTAGCCCCAAGAGCTATGATTGAATAAATTTTTTATACATTATGGAGGTTTATGGAAAATAACAGAGAGAAAATCATCTTTTTCGGTAACGGACCGCTAGCAGAATATGCATTAGCAGTAATTGAGCGAGAGTGCCAGGTGATTTTTCACGCACACAGGAAGGAAGATTTAGCAGAGGCGGTGCGATTGAAACAGGAATTCCCAGAGACACACGGGGTGTTGGCGTCATTTGGGGTGATGATTCCGGGGTCAGTGCTGGAGGCATTTGAGCCGGAGGGGATTTTGAACGTTCATCCTTCCCTGTTGCCTTTGTATCGAGGGGCGTCACCGATTGAGTCAGCTATACTAGATGGAGACTCAGATTTTTCGGTGTCGGTGATGAAACTAGTAAAGGCGATGGATGCGGGGCCGGTTTACTATCAGACGACTCTAACTGGGGCGGAAATCAGTGCAAAAACTGGTAGCGAGTTAGTTTCGGGGCTAATCCCACCGAAATCTGCCATCTATCAAGCACTGGCGGAAACGGGGGCAGAGTGGATTTGTCCGCATCTTGGCGAATTACCTGAGCCGGTCGAGCAGGAGGGCGAGCCGACGTTTTGTGGCAAAATGGATAAATCCATGTCGCTTCTCACGCCCGAAACAGATACAGCGGAACAGACCCTCCGCAAAATCGTGGCATTTCAAGGCTACCCTAAGCCAAAATATGCCTTCTTTGGCGTTTCTTGCATCATTCTAGACGCTTATGTCTTAAAGAAGGGTGAGGAGGCGTCTCTCACACTAAAATGCGCTGACGGGCGAATACTCGCGATAGAGCGACTCCAACCGGAGGGGCGCAAGGCGATGGATGCGAAAGCGTTTATTAATGGATATAAGAAATGATTTCTAAACACCGACGAGTTTGGCGCGGTTGGCGCGAATTTCTTCTTTCATTTCTTCGATAGTGCGAGTGACAATTTCGCGATAATCGGGGCGGTTCTTTTCGAGCCATTTGGCAGCTTCGAGGGGGTCAGTAATCATGTCAAACTCATTTAGCTGGACTTCGGTGAGACCCTTAGAGATACGTTCGCCAATACGAACTTCCAATTCCTCTTGGACATAGTCGAGGAATTTCTGTTTCTGGTCCTCTGGCATCGCCTGAAGCCCCATTTCTTGTAAAAACTTATCGTCAAATTCCATTGTTTTAATTCTCCTTATGCATAATTATAACACACCAACGGCAAGCTTCTAAAAGTTTATTATTCTACAAGGTGCGTTTTCGGGATTCACGAGTGAAGAAGACGAGGCGGTCGCCTACTTGAAGATCGATTCTACTAGTGGTCTTGAGGGCTAGGCCGCCAGTTTCGCCGGCAATAAGTTCCTTAACATCCATTTTTTCCTTCTGGACTGAGGCAACTTCAGCTTCGCCGATAAACTTCTTATCACGAACGACACGGACGAGATAGCCGGGTTTAGCGTCGCCCTTCAAGACTTCGCCACCGGCGATAATAGATGTCTTCTCGGTACGGAAGACGCCGAGAACTTTAAGCTCGCCCTTGTCTTCTTCGACGATTTCGGCGTCGAGGAGATTTTCCATTTCGTGCTTAGCGTCGTCGAGGAGTTCGTAGATGACTTTGTACGTACGAATCGGAACATTGTCGCGCGCTGCCATCTTGGAAATATTGATGGGAACAGAGACATTAAATCCGTAAATAATGGTATCTTCCCCAGCCGCCATATAAACATCGTTCTCGTTAATATCGCCAACACCCGTACTGACAATATTGAGGGTGATTTCGCCGTGAGTGTCAATCATTTTGAGACTATCAACGACTGATGTAACGGAACCAAGCACATCACCTTTCACAATAACGTTGAAGACTTTGGAGTTGTCAGCCACGTTCATCATGCGAAGCAAATCAGTACTAGTAACATTGGCATCAGCCGACTCGTTGGCGGCGGCTTGAGCGTTCAAGAGTGCCATTTTGCGAGCGGTTTTTTCGTCTTTGGCTTCGGTGAAGCGGTCGCCAAAGTTCGGAAGTTCCTTAAATCCAGTAATCGTAACTGGGGTGGATGGGGAGGCTTTGCCTTTGGGCTTGCCTTGCCAGTCGAGCATGGTGCGGATTTTACCATAGGTGGAGCCGGCCACGATAAATTCGCCAGTTTTCAGTTCACCACCGGTGACGAGGAGGTTAACTACCGAGCCCTTCCCTGTCTCCATATGAGATTCGATAACAAGACCCTCAGCAGGAATATCGACGTCGGCTTTAAGTTCTTCTATATCGGCAGTTAATAGAATCATGTCGAGAAGTTGATCGAGATTTTGACCCAGCTTGGCGGAAATCGGCACCATAGTAATGTCACCGCCCCACTCTTCGGGTTGGAGGCCGTGTTGACTGAGGTCGGCCATGGTACGAGGAATATCGGCGCCCTCGCGGTCAATCTTATTGATGGCTACGATGATTTTGGCGTTGGCGGATTTAGCAAAATTGATTGCTTCGATAGTCTGCGGCTTGACGCCATCATCAGCGGCAACAACAATCACTACTATATCGGTGAGCATGGCGCCGTGTTGACGAATAGCAGCAAAAGCTTCGTGGCCAGGAGTATCAAGGAAAGTGATAAGTCTATCATCATGTTTCAACTGATAAGCGGAAATGTGCTGAGTGATACCACCCGCCTCGTCGTCGACGGTTTTTTTATTTAATAAAGTATCAAGAAGGGTAGTCTTACCATGGTCGACGTGGCCCATGACGGCGACAACTGGCGGACGTAGTACTGCCTTATCGGATAGTTCCCTATGAAAATCAGAAGTCTTAGTGGAGGTGTTTTTGCGTTCGAGTTTGACATCTTTCAAACCCAACTCATCAATGATGATTTGTGCGGTTTCAAAATCTAACCTCTGGTTAATAGTTGCGACGATACCGTTTTTAAAAAGCGTGCCGATTAACTCGGTCACAGAAAGACCTAGGGCTTTACTTAGCTCATCCACAGTAATAGAACCAGCGATTTGGATTGTTTTTTCTTCCATTGCATTTAATTTTACCACAAAATGAAAAAATATGCTATAATAGGGGTACGTTCATTAATCCCGGGTAGCTCAATGGTGGAGCAAGAAGCTGTTAACTTCGAGGTTGCTGGTTCGA
The DNA here is from genome assembly GCA_946548715.1 of uncultured Candidatus Saccharibacteria bacterium. Lineage (GTDB taxonomy): Bacteria > Patescibacteriota > Saccharimonadia > Saccharimonadales > Saccharimonadaceae > Nanosyncoccus. The sequence continues at coordinate 21,069 of CAMNPZ010000010.1, read as the reverse complement.
GTCCAGTCCCGGGAGCCAATTTCGAGATTTTGACATCGTTGATAACGTATTGAAAGGCTCTAACAGATTACAGTTGAGCCTTTTTTCGTTGATTTCAAGGTTCGAAAATAATAGTTTCAAAATCTTGTTCTTTTGCTCGGGTTTCGAACTTTCAAATATCTTTCGTGCCTTTGAGGCTAGTTCTAACAGATAAGAACGGTCTACTTCAAAACTCTTGTCATTGTTTGTAAGGTTCATTAACTTAGCATCTAATTCTTCCATTTCCGACTGTATCCTTTTCGCAATTCTGTCATACTCATCCACAGTAATACGACCGCTCAATCTATCTTCATACAATAAATCCTTTTTCTTTTCTGCTTCTTCATAACTTTTACGCACTTCTTTTATCGCATTGCGATAGTATAACTGGATATTTTCGTGTTTGTTTTTAAGGTCTTCGATAAGTTCGTCTATGATTTTTTGGCTAATGGCAATTCTATCCAATACCTCATACACTTGCGACATTACTTCCACTTCTGAGGCGTGATTACTGCATTTGCCTTTTGCCTGAGAGCATTTTAAGTAGATATGACCTTTTTTGTAATATGAACTCATACTGCATCCACAGACTGCACATTTTAATATGCCATTGAACGCAAAAATGTACTTTGTGTTAGCCTTATTCTTTTGGCAAATCGACAGGTTTTCATCTTTCATTTGTTGGACTTTATCGAATATCCTTTTTTCTATCAACGGTTCATATCTGTGTTGGTAAAGACGTCCATTATAACGCATCGTTCCGTAGTAGAATGGATTATCCAGAATATTCTCAACGGTGCTTTTCGTGATTGGCTTTGGGTGTTTAGTGTTGCTTAGTAAGCCTTCATTTCTCATAATCTTCGCTATGCTTCTGAGCGTTTGACCACTTAACCGCAATTCAAAAATCTTTTTTATGTACTCACTGCGTTCTGGGTCTAGGACAATATCCTTTTTCCCATCAGGTAAATCTATGTTCTTGTACCCAATTGGAGCCTTGCCAGGAAATTCGCCATCGTGCAACTTCTGTTCAATGCGTCTTTTAACGTTATCGCTAATTGCTGATGAATAATAACCACCAAATACCATACCTATATCCAATTTCGTCTTATCGCACGCAGGCGAGTTTTTTGTGTAAATCAGACCATCAGATGGGAAATGTAGTTCGAGTTGTCCCTCTTTAACTCTGTCCTTCAAAATCCTTACAACCTCTGAAGACGCATCACGAGTAAAGCGGTCGATTTTATCAAACACGACCACAACGCCTTCGCATTGAGCAATCTTATCAACAATCTTTTGAAATTTTCTTCTATCATCCTTATACGCAGTTTCGTCAAAACTATGTAGTTCATAATTCATTTTTAGATTATTTGCATACTCTTTTAATCGTAAAATTTGTGCAGGTAGAGCATCAACTTGGCTTGGGTCTGACACCCTGGCAATCAAGAATGCTTTTACGCCTTCGTAGTTTCGTTTTTTATCGAACATACCTTATTCCTTTCATTACTTAACATTATATTACTTTACTTAACAATACTTAACAATATTATAACACAAGAAAGTATTTTTTTATCTTTGTAGGGTTCATTTTTTGTATTTCGTCCGTAATTTTTACTAGAACCTTTAAGTTGTCTTCTGCTGGCAACGGAAGAATGCTTTTTGGTATCCTATACCAGGCTTTATTGCCTAACCTTTTTTCGATAAGATTTCTAGCATTCCTACCATCATCCGAACTGGACATCAAAACATAATAGCCAAGGCTCGCTAAAAGGTTCATCGGTCGCACATCGTCATTGGTTAGCAGTTTTACCAGAATATTCTCTGGGGTGCTGAAGTCTAACTGAGCCTTTGGAACTTTACTTAATATCCTTTGCCAATGGTAATTTATTATCTTGCTCGAAATATCGGATGAAAAGAGCCTGTCAAAGGTTAAATCGTCCGAAGGTAAGCCAATTTTATTAAGCATAGAGCGTATCTGTTTTTTGCCATTAAGTCTGACCTCAATGCGAAGGACTGATACATTCCTGTTTTTATTAAAGGCATCTATCAGATTTTGTTGCACTAGGCTATCACTTTCATATGCTCTTTTGGGGCTTTTAATACTCTGCTTCAAGTCTTCTACCTTATCGTAGAGCGCTACATCCAGTGCATTTGTATGAATATGAAAAATGTGTCCACCGTTTCGAAAGGAGTTCTTTTCAACGTCATAGACCTTAGAAATGTCGGCACGTCTTACAATGCCAGTAATGTAAGAAACTGGCATACCGTTATCTAGGACAATGTTCTTTGAATAGTCAATTTTTGCTACCTCTAATTTTCCAATCTGAAATTTAAATAGCCACAAAGACTTCATTTCTCTTAAAACGTCAGATAACGCCTTCAAGACGGTCTGATAATCATCATCGGTCAATTCGTCAAAGTTATTATTGAAAACCAATTTCGGAACAGAAAACTCTATGGCAAGTTGGTATGTTTTTCCGCCTCTTGTCGGTCTTTCAGTATATGTAAGCCTTGGGTAGTATTTCCCAGTCTTTTTCATCGTTGCAGTTGGGTTGTATATGCCTTGGATAACACCTTTTTGCTGTTCCTTCATCAGTTGAAAGTCAAGGTCGCTTTTGCGTAATGGCTTAGATAAGTTCATAGTTAGTTTTACTGTGTCTATCATCATTACTTCTTTCAAATAATTCATTACATTTTTTAACGATTAAGTCTTCTAACTGCTTACCGCATTCCGAATTAATTGGATGAAATACGTTCAGGTACTTCGTTCCTATCCGTTTCGTTGGGTAAAGTATTCTGTATGAGCCGTCTAAGCGTGTGTAGACTGCAATTGAGCCTAGATATATGCTGTTATCGATTACTACGCTCGCAAACGCTACAAGCCCATCCTGTGGCTTTACAGGGCATATTTTTACTTCACTTATCTTCATATTCTTTTGCCTTCTTACTTCTTTCGTTATCAAAATCCGCTTCCATCAAAGCATCGAGGAAGGCGACTAGCCTTTCTTTTTGTTCGATGGTAAATTTGGATTTATTATTCATAGCCCGACTATACGAAAAAAGGCTCTGTACAATTTCATACAGAGTTTACAGAGAGAAAACTAGCAGTTTTTAAATTATTTGAACAACTTTGGGTTTAAAGTGTACGAGTTGTTGCCGACCTGAATGATTAGTTTTTCGCCGAGGCTAGTCGTTTCCATAAAACGGTTATTAATATTTCTAACTGATTGGTAAACTTTGCCTTGGAATTTTTTACGTTCTTCTTTTCCCATATCAAACCAGTCTAGGGTTCTATCGTACTTACTGCAAAAATCTTCGGCTTCGTATGCACGAGTTTTACTAAAATTCTTTCGACCAAAGATAACGTGAAGTATTACCGATGCTATTCCGCCCCTAAACTGGATTGTTTTACCGTTAACCTCTAGTATAGAGTGGCTATTATTTACAAAGCCTATATCTGTTATAGTTGCAGGAATAGAGTATTTCCCAGCCTTTTCCTCAAGCGTTGAAATCTTTGCGAGGATTAACTTTTGACCTTCTTTGATGTCCGACACCTCTGCTACTAACTTTATGTCTGCTGAATTAGTGTAAGTGATGCCTTTATCGTCATATCGCTCTTCTACTTCGGCTGACATCGATACCAAGCAGGATGAGCCATTTTGTATGCTGTCTATCTTAGGGATTATTCTTGTAATGCCTTCGCTAATTTCTGAGATTGAGTTAATTGCCTTGAGCGAAAGCGTAATACTGCTACTAATATTCTGAAACGATGCAATATTCATCTGTAAATTACTGGTAGCACTCAAAAAACTGCTTATCAATTCCTGGGTTGGGGCTAAAGATTGCTGGACGGACTGGACGAAGTTGTCCAAACTAGAAATAAAAGTGGCATTCGCAAAAATCCTGCTCTGTTGGTCTGCTACGCTCTGGATGGCATTTTGAAGTCCTGATGTTTGGGCAGTCATTATTTCGGAAATTCTGCTCAGGCTTTCAATGCTCGGAATAGCCGTTATTTGCCCTGTATTCGGTCTTACGTTTTTCAAATCAGTCATTACTTTTTTCCGTAGTTTTATTAAATATTGTATAATAAATGTATGAAAAGTGATAAAGAATTGACTGAGTATCTTACCTTGCAAGAGGTTAGCCAGATGCTCAAAGTTCATCCCAATACGCTTAGGACGTGGGATAAAAATGGCACTTTACAGGCGGTAAGAATTGGTGCGAAACGCATTAGGCGATACCGAAAAAACGATGTCGAAAATTTCGTAAACAATTCAACATCGAAATAATATTAACAATCTAATAATAAGGAAAAGCAAAGTCATATGAAAATAGTTTCACTATTTACAGGGGCAGGAGGCTTGGACCTTGGTTTCGAGAAGGCTGGGTTTGATATCATTTGGGCAAATGAATTCGACAGTAAAATCTGGGAAACCTTTGAGCATAACTTCCCAAATGTCAAATTAGATAGAAGAAGTATCACGGATGTTTCTGTTGATGAAATTCCAGATTGTGATGGTATGATTGGTGGACCACCTTGTCAGAGTTGGAGTGAGGCTGGTGCTGGTCGAGGCATCAATGATAAGCGTGGGCAGTTGTTTTACGATTATATTCGCATCATTAAGACAAAACAGCCAAAGTTTTTCCTTGTTGAGAACGTGTCAGGAATAATTAGTTCAAGGCACAAAGCATCTTTCGAAGAATTCCTAAAGGAATTTACTAAGTGCGGTTATGAAATCAGTTGGAAATTGGTCAATGCCAATGATTACGGCGTACCAGAAGACCGTGAAAGGGTCATTATTGTTGGTTTCAGAGAGGACTTGAAGAAGAAGTTTGAATTCCCAGAACCATTGAAGAAAAAGCCAACTTTAAGAGATGCTATCGGCGATTTACCAGAAGCAATCCCAGCACTTGAGAAGAATAAGACAAATGGAAAACTCAAAATATCTAATCACGAGTATATGATTGGTGGTTTCTCACCTATTTATATGTCTAGAAACAGGGTTAGAAGTTGGGATGAACCTTCCTTTACAATTCAGGCTGGTGGCAGACAAGCCCCAATTCATCCAAAAGCACCAAAGATGGTAAAGGTCGGAAAAGACAAAATGGAATTCGTTAAAGGACACGAGGACGAATATAGACGCTTGAGTGTTCGTGAATGTGCAAGAATTCAAACTTTTCCAGATGAATACGAATTTCTTTACACTGATATAGCAAATGCTTATAAGATGATTGGGAATGCCGTTCCTGTGAATTTGGCATTTGAACTAGCGAAAAAGATAAAGGAGGAATTAGGTGAATAACGTAAATATCTTGTCAGCCTTTGCAAATTTAGTCGCCAACCGTCAGACTTCTCTTTCTGGCACAGCAACATCGCACAATACTATGAATAGAATGGGCGAAAAATTAGAGGCTTATGTAAAAGATTTATTTTGCAATTCCTTCAGTGCTACTGAAGATAAGAAAATAGAGATACATAATAAGTATTTTTCGTACACTGGGAACCAAAATAATCCGCCAGACATTATGCTACGTGGTGGCGATGCTATCGAAGTAAAAAAGATAGAAACCCAGAATTCACAATTGGCACTCAACAGTTCATACCCAAAGGATGTGCTTCATTCAGATGACCCAAGGATTAATAAGAAATGTAGAACTTGTGAAAATTGGACTGAAAAAGATATGTTCTATATTATTGGGCATATTAGCGATAACAAAGGAGTAGAGAGCCTTGAACATATGTGGATGGTCCAGGGCAAGTGTTATGCGGCCGACAGAGATACCTATACTAAAATTAGCGATGTTATTTCTGACGGGGTAAACAGCATTCCTGACGTTGAATTTACGAAAACAAAGGAACTTGCTCGGGTCAATAAGGTCGACCCTTTGGGTATTACCTATTTAAGAATTCGTGGTATGTGGGGTATCGACAATCCTACAAGCGTCTTCAAATATCTTTCAGGTGCAAATGGAAAAATGGCTAACTTATTATTACTCAAAGAGAAGTACAATTCTTACCCAGAGGCTAGCAGAAAAGCGATTGAGGGGTTAGCAAATCAAAACGGTTCTGGATTGACGATTACGGACGTTAAGATAAAAGACCCCAATAATCCAGCAGACTTACTTGACGCAAAATTACTTTCCTTGGACTAATACAGTTCAAGTCCTTGGTTGGTATCATACCAGTGGACAAGACTTACTATCTTTTCTGCCGTCTTTGTGTCGGTCTTTGATTTTTCGACACAGTTAAGAGCAATTCGCTGTATCATAGTAAAATCACTTGTGTCCAAATCGTTAAATTCCGCTTCTTTCATAAAAGCAAACTGCTTTACCCAGTATGCCATTTCTTTTTTCATTCTGATATTACGATTGATTTCTTCCATTGCTTAGATATTCCTTTCTTGTTGCTGATATAAAATAACCTTAACCTCTTCGAGTTTCTCAGTATCATAAGACATCAATGTGGTTCGAAATGTGTCCGCCAAAGGGAGCCATTCAAAAGCCCTGTGGGCTTTTTTCGTGCACAAAAACGACTCATATCTCGCGTTTTGCGCGCTCGATACGAGTCTGGTTTCTGGAGTCATCTATTCAAATTTGACGTAGGTACCTTCTGGGTGGTAGGACGCGTTATCATGGTAACTAAATGCATGCCCGTAAGTATTACGCTCGGGATCCCATTGGAAGTAAATGATGCCGTGACGCATGTCACCTTGAGGAATTCGGTTATTATCTTCGACGATATAGGGTACGAAATCGAAGGTTGCATAGAGGACGCCATCCTCATCGGAGACACCGTAACCGGTGGCTTGCTTGATGGTTGGCTGGTCATTAGATGTGAACTCCATGTCGTTAATATATGATTTAATAATATGACCAAAGGTCGCAAGTTCGGCGGTTTCAAGCTTCGTATTCCGCTCTAGTGTTTTGAATCCATACATTGATACGCCATAGACCACCAGCAATGCAAATAGCAATACCGCCGCAATCCAAGTGGATGGGTGACAGAGGATGGGTTTAGGGTCGTATTGAGCGATTTGGGTTTTGGTTTTGGTAGATTTTGATGCTTTTTTAGCCATAGTTTATGCTCCTTATGGTTAAATTATAGCACAGGTTTTTCGACCACAGAAGGATTATCTTCCGATTGAATAGCTTCCTTCGGAATCTCTTCGTGCGTTGCAATACTTGGCTTCCTTTGCTCGTTTAATGTAGCAAAAAGCTCCGTAAGTCCTCTTTTGTTGTAATCTTTGACGGCGTAATCAAAGTAACCTTTTTGGGCCGATGCAGCCTCTCTCCTGAGCTTTTCGTATCTAGGATTCGCTCCTTCTACTTCGGCAATAAGTTCTTTCATGTCGGCGATGGCTTTCAGCGCGCCTTGCTTGGAGCGGTTTTGAGTTTTGGGCATATTATATTCGTTGCGAAAAGTGTTGCGTATTTCCCTAGATGCAATTGCTTCGTCGCGAGTATTTTTGAAATCATCTAGACTTTCTAGACCTAAGTGAGTGAATAAATCTCGCAAAGGGTTGTCCGACCTGCTAGCGTCAAAGGTTTTGATCTTTTGGACGACATATTCTACGCCCTTTTCCCGCGCAATTGCGTCTAGTCCATAATTGATAATACTGGCCGCATTGGCGATTCCTTCATTGGATTCAGCCTCTAGTTCTTGTTCATCAACCGACTCGCCATAAAACTGGTTCTTTTCGTTGGCCGCTCCGAATTGCTTACCACCAAATTCTGGTACACCTTCGGAAAAACTTTTGGCGAAATCTTGCTCTGGTGGTACTGATTGCTCACCTTGCGATTCATTGTTGTTTCCTGGGAATTTCTCAAAAGAATTATCGTTCATTCACCTCCTTGTTTAATCCCATTGTACCATATGATTGATTTTCTAAATCGTATAATTGAAAAATCTATGTTCTCTTCTCTTCTTAGTATAATCCATGTTCTTCATCCTTTCTGTTTATGTCTATATTTTAGAGGATGAAGCTTAAAAGGGACTTAAATTAACCGCCGAAAAGGACTTTAAAGAAGCCAAGCGAGACGGCAAGCATAATGAGGCCTGCCACCAGGACACCAGCGGAGATAGCAATAACGGTTTTCTTGAAATCAAGTTTCAGAATGGAAGCCGCCAGAGTACCAGTCCAAGCGCCGGTGCCGGGAAGCGGGATGGCGACGAAGAGGAATAGGGCGAAATAGGTGCCGTAATTCCCTGCTTTTTTCAGTAATTTCGTGCCAGCTTTCTCGCCTTTCTTGAGACAGAAATTACAGAATTGTTTGAGCGGTTTCCATTCGCGTTGAGCACCCCATTCGAGGACTTTGCGGGCAAAGAAGTAGATAATCGGCACGGGGAGGATGTTACCGATAATAGCGACGATGAGGACCAGCCATTCGGGAAGTCCGAGATTCATGCCGACGGCGACTGGGATGGCGCCGCGAAGCTCGATAAGCGGAACCATCGAGATGAGTAAAACTATAAGAATTTTCCAAAGCATATTGTTATTTTATCACAATTTTGAATAACCGCGATGCTAACTTAAATATGATAAAATGGTAAAAAGGAGTTTTTATGTTGGCAAATGAGAAACTATTAATCGGTAAAACGGAAAAGGGTGCGGAGCTGAGTATTTTGCCGCAGATGGCGAACCGCCATGGGATTATTACGGGAGCGTCTGGCTCTGGTAAGACCATCACGCTAAAGGTGATGGCGGAGAGTTTCTCAGATGCAGGGGTGCCAGTGTTTCTCGCCGATGTGAAGGGTGACCTCGCTGGGACAGCAGTGAAGGGCGAGGTAAACGAAGCGATTCAGAAGCGCCTAGATAAGCTAGCGATTAAAGATTTTGAAGCAAAGTCGTTCCCTGTGCGATTTTGGGATTTGTTTGGTACCGAAGGACATCCGCTACGCGCAACAGTAGAGTCGGTCGGGCCGGAAGTGCTGTCGATTATGCTGGGGTTATCGGAGGCACAGGAGGGTAATCTTGCGATAGCATTTGCGATTGCGAAGGATGAGAATTTGGCGCTAATTGACCTCAAAGATTTGCGGGCGGTATTGCAGTATGTGGCCGAAAATAAAGACCAGTACGCGACGCGCTATGGTAATATCACTACGCAGAGTATTGGGGTAATTCAGAGGTCGCTTCTGACGCTCGAGAATCAGGGGGCGGACCATTTCTTTGGGCAGCCAGCGCTTAATGTTCAGGATTTCTTTGCGACCGAGGATGGACGCGGGGTGATTAATATTCTTCACGCCGTGACGCTGTTTGAAAGTCCAGATATGTACGCCGCGTTCTTGCTGTGGTTGCTTACTACACTATTTTCTACCTCGCCAGAGGTAGGTGATCTAGACAAGCCGAAATTGGTATTCTTCTTCGACGAGGCGCATTTACTCTTTAATGGCATGCCAGCTTATCGCCTCAAACGAATCACTCAGATAGTGAAGCTGATTCGTTCGCGCGGGATTGGGTTATATTTCATTTCTCAGAGTCCAACTGACATCCCAGATGAGATTTTGGCACAGCTTGGTAATAGAGTGCAGCATAGTTTACGTGCCTACACGCCATCGGAACAGAAGGCAGTGAAAGCAGCGGCGCAGGCTTTCCGAGTGAATCCGGAGTTTGATACAGAGAAGGCTATCTTGGAGCTCGGGACGGGAGAGGCGCTGATTTCCTTCCAAAATGAGAAAGGTGCGCCTGAGATTGTGGAGCGCGCGACGATTTTGCCACCACAGAGCATGATGGGGGCGATTGATGGAATTACGCGCAACAAGATAATTAACGCCAGTCCCCTGGTGGGAAAATATGATGAAGCACTGGATGCCGAATCGGCTGCCGAGATTATTCAGCAGAAGGCCGATACTAAGGCGGCAGAGACGGCGGCACGCGAAGAGGCCGAAATAGCCCGCAAACAGCAAGAAATGGCCGACAGGGCCGCGGAAAAGGCCGCTAATGAGCAAGCAAAATTGGCTGAGAAAGAACGTATTGCCGCTCAGAAGGCCGCGGAGAAAGCGGAAGCGGTTCGGGTGCGGGAGGAAGAGAAACGACGCGCACAGGCCGAAAGAGAGGCCGAGAAGGCCAAAAAACAAGTGAAGAGTAAGGCAGATCGCTTCCTAGGCAATGTGATTGGCTCGGCAGGCAGTGCGATTGGACGGAAAATTACCAATAAGATATTCAAGGATATATTCAAGTAGAGTAAGGGGCTATAGGCTTTTTGCTTGCTTTACGCCTCTCGCGATTGTCAAAAATACAACGGTCAGGCGGACTCGTCCTGGTATTTCAGTACCAGCTACTCGTCCGTGACCGTTGTATTTTTGACTGTCGGCGAGGCTATTTTATGCAAGCAAAAGCCTATAGCCCCTTACTCTACTTGGTTATTTCTTGGATTTTTCTTCTTTTTCGAGTTCGCGGAAGGCGACTTTGCCGATTTTGGTGGTGGGGAGTTTGTCGCGGAATTCATAGGCGGCTGGGAGGGCATAGATTGGGACGTTGCGCTCCAAGAGTTCCCTGATTTCACGTTCGATACGCTTTCCGGGCTTGTAGCCTGGTTTCAAGACTACAAAGGCCTTCGGTACTTGGCCCTTGTAATGGTGGTCGATACCGATAACCGTGGAAGTCAGTACGGCTTCGTGAGAGTTGATGATAGATTCGAGATGAGTCGGATAAATGTTGTAACCAGAGGAAATAATGATACGCTTGAGACGCTGCGCGAAGTAGAGTAGGCCGTCTTCGCCAAAATAGCCCATGTCGCCAGTGTGGAGCCAGAGTTTACCATCATCGTGAAGACGAATTGTCTGGGCTGTTTCAACGTCGTCGCCAAGGTAGCCCATCATCACTAGCGGGCCAGAGATGCAAATCTCGCCTTCCTCGCCAGCAGGAAGTTCTTTGAAAGTGTCGTTTTTGATGATTTTGAAGTCCATGTTCGGGAAAGGCACACCAATAATGCCGTCAGCAAAGGTATTCTCCGGAGAAAGACAGACTGCGCCGGAGCCTTCGGTGAGACCATAGCCGACACGGATTTTGGCCTTGGAGCCGTGTGCGTCGAGGAAAGCGTTAACCTTGTCCCTTAGGGTCTGGTTGAGAGCGTCGCCACCACAGATGACGGCCGTGACAGATGAAAGGTCGTTGGATTTTAGTTTGGTATTAATGAGAGCCTCGAACAGCGTAGGCACACCGACGATGAAATTGGGTTCGTTTTTGCGGATGATATCGGCAAATTGTTTGTGCGAGAAGGCCGGAATCAGAATACAGCCCATGCCACGGCAAAGTGGCGTATGAATACAGACACCAAGTCCAAAGCAATGAAATAGAGGCAGAATAGATAGGACGGTGGCGCCAGGAACAGTTTGACGAATCATAGCGCCATCGCAGATGGATTCGGCGTTGATGTTGCGGTTAGAAAGCATTACAGCCTTCGGTGCGCCGGTAGTACCGCCCGAATACATGATTACGGCAAGATCGTCACCACCACGTTCCTCATGGTAATTGCCTTGATAGAAATAGGAGTTTGCAATAAAATCTTCCCAGAGCACCACGCGACTGTCGTTCGCTGGGAGACGGACCTTCTTGATATGTAGAGTATTGTAGAGTTTCTTCTTGAGGAAGCCAAGGCCGTCTGATGGGCGCACAACAATGATGCGTTCGAGCTGAGCGGTATCACGCAACTTGTAAATCTTGTCAAAAACGGCGTCGATCACAAGGACATATTTCGACTCGGCTACTTTGATGTAGTATTCGAGCTCTTTTTCGGAGCTGAGGGGATGCACCATGTTACAGATAGCACCGACCATATTGACGGCGTAAACCATGGTGATTCCCTCTGGAGTGTTAGGCATACAGATAGTAACTCTGTCACCTTCCTTGACACCATAATTCTTGAGGGCACGAGCGGTTTTCTCGATTTTACGTACAAAGTTCTTGAAGGAAACTTTGTGTCCATAGTAGATATAGGCGGTATTGTCGGGCCATTTTTCGGCCGACTGCATCACCATATCTACCATGGAACAGTCTGGAAAGTCCATTTGCGGGGCAATTCCCTCTTCATCGTAATATTGTAGCCAAGGTTTATCCTTGTTGATTTTCTTATGATTTTTCACGAAAACAACTCCTTAAAAATGTTATTTCCATTATATCATAAGCGAGAAAATATGGGAATAGCGGAACCAAATGAATTATTCGAGACTAGTTAGCCGGTTGCTGCTGTGGTGTAGGGGCACTATTTCTCTGATTAGAGGCCGTTTCGACAACTTGATTGAAGAGCATATTTAGTCGAATTCGCTGATTTTCCGATAAGTTACTATATGCCGCCATATTGTCATTGAATGAACCCTGATTGGTAAAGTATCCTAGCATGATTGCTAGAGAACTGATGGTCTTCCATTTAAGAGCCTGCTCTGAGAGCTCTCCTTTTTCAATTGCTTCGTTGTAGGAGCTGGCAACACCTTCAATTACCCTTCTCTCGTCTGGACTAATGGGTCTATTTGGCGATTCTTCGGGTGATTCTGTGGTTCCTGCTGGGGTTTCTGGCGATTGGGGTGCTTCTTGCGCCTCAGGCGCACCTTGAGACTCTGGGGCTTCTGGGGCTTCTGGGTTTTCTGGGGCGGGCTGATTTTCTGGCGTTTCTTGTGCCTCAGGCGCACCTTGAGACTCTGGGGCTTCAGGCGATGATGCGCCTGGGTAATCCGAGTCTACTGGGGTTGCTGGGGGTTCTGGTGGCTCCGGAGAATCTGGAGATGATGTTGGCGTCCCTTCACTTGGTTCAGGAGGTATTGGTGCAGGTTGAGTATTTTCGATGTTTTTGCTACCAGCTCCGCCGATTCTGCTACCGATTATAGCTGCTCCAACGGTAGCGGTTGCTTGTGTTAGAAAATGTCCGATGGAGTTCTCTACTAATGTTTTAGTGATAGTAGTGACTGGCCCCCAAATAGGACCACCGCCACTTATGATTCTGGGGATTACCCCTTGGGCCGCCCACTCATCCAGAATATCATTGAGGAATTGTTGCGATGTAGCATCCCATGTACTTGGCTTACCTGGAAGTAGTTCTGGAATGCCTTTAGGCGAGATGAGGCCTTTACCATAATCAGATACTACACCATATTTCTGGGCAATTTGCTCAGTAATACTAAAGGCTTTATCCCATTGGGTTTGATTGCTAGGATTGCCGCCTACTTGTTCAAAGATTTGCAAGAAGCCGTGGTTGTTTGCCACATCGACATTGGAAGCATCATATTGTGGTTTATACTGGATTGGTGAGTTTCCGATGATTCCTTGTGTGGTGTTCGAAGTTTGAACAACATCGTTGATATGGATTCCACTAGCGAGAGCACCCAAGGCGACACCTAACCCCGTGGCGACTGCGGTGCGTTTGACGTTGCTGCTACGATCTTGCGCATTGGCATTTCCATATTGCCCCATTAACCAGTTAGCAACATTTTGTGTGTCAGGATTCTCTCCGGTAATATCCATCTCGCCTATTTGTCGCTTGATGTCTTCTCCACTAGCAAAACCACGAACTTTGCTAACTTTGGAGTCTTGGCGAGACATTAGAAAGGAACTAGCTCCACCTCTAACGGCGCCTAGAGCTGCACCACCAGCCGTAAGCCCAAACCCCAATGACATCGTACCCACTGCAAGACCAGGAATAAGAATGGCGCCTGTAGCTACCAAGCCAGCTGCGCCAGCCGCGACCAAGGCGCCCTTGAGGATTTTATTGTTGAGCACTTTACTGATAAACTTGCGACAGACTGAGCCATTATCTAGTTTATCAACCGTGGCTTTTTCTAGTTCAGTTGCCTGTTCGGTCAATTCTTTAAGAAATTCGGCGTTGACTTTCGTCTTAATTTTGCCATTCTCTTCGTCATACCAAGCTTTAGCTTTCTCCTCGGCTTCTTTGATGAGACGCTCCTTTTCGGCATCGACCTCTTCCTGAGTTCTATATTTGCCTTCCACTTTTTCGTCGGCGAACTTGGCAAGTTTTTCTTCGATTTCCGCCTTAAGCTCATCTAGTTTTTGTTCGAGACGCTTAGACAAGTCCTTTTTTTCAGATTCGTAGGTTTCTTTACTTTTAAGCTTTACATACTCCGCCATTGCTTCGGCGTACTGTCTTTGTGCTTTTTGGAATTCGGCGCGGTTTTTGCCGCCAACAATAAGGCGACGATTCCTGGCATACAACTCAGCAATCAAAGGACGTGTTTCGTCTAGGCGTTTCCCAGCTTGTTCGATTTTTTCGTGCTCAATTTCTTCAAACTTCTGCTCAACGCCTTTGATTTTAATCTCACCAACTTCTGCTTTTGGTTTTTCCTCTTCTTCGCCGCTTTCTGGCTGTTCACCTTCCGGCTTGCCGCCTGGGTCGCCTTCGCCACCGTTGCCGCCTGGATTTCCTTCGCCGCCTGGGTTACCACCGGCTCCGGGGTCGCCTTCGCCACCGTTGCCGCCTGGATTTCCTTCACCGCCTGGGTTGCCACCGGCTCCGGGGTTGCCTTCTGATTCACCGTCGCCGCCTGGATTTCCTTCGCCGCCTGGGTTACCACCGGCTCCGGGCTGAGCCGTGCGAGCCTGTTCTAGACCCCTAATGCGAGCGACCACTCTATGATGAAAATCATCTCTACTCTTATATACTGTGCCAATTTTAGCGCGTTCTCGTGCGATATAGTCTTTATAGCGTGGGTCTTCTTCGAACGTCAGCAAATCTTCGGCGTCATGCATCATGCGCGCCATTTCTTTGCGCTTTGCGTTATTGAGTGGAGTACCGTCTGGTGCAGCGGCGTACATGCCGTTTTCACCAGTATTTAGAGTTGTATACTCAGCATCGCGGGTACTTGCACCCCTTTCGTGTTCACCTTCAAAGCGATCAAAACGGCCTGGGTCAGCATCCATTTGTCCGAGACGAGCATCGAGAGCGTCTGCTTCTCGTGCGCCTGGATGGGTTTTGTAGTATTCTTCACGTTCATGTGCTTCCATTGCCGCATCATATTCTTCCTTGGGAATCATTTTTCCATCTGGCCCCATAACGAATGTCCCCCTTGTTCCTGCGCCTAAACTATCCCATGCATCCGAAGCATCTGGATTGTTTCCCCCTCCACCTGGTTCACGATTACCTGCCATTTGATTATTCTCCTATTATTTGTGCTTTATTTGCAAGAATCTCATTTTTGATTTCCTCGAAGACTTCGGTCACCATCGATGGGAACTCTGGCATGTTTTTATTGAGCCAATCTGCGGCTTGTTGCTCGTCGGTGAGCTTGCCGAATTCTTCGGCTTGCTGCTCGGTGAGTTTATCGGAAATTTTAGTAATGAGACGCTCTTGAGCGAGGTTCTCGATTCCCGCGATTAGTTTGGCCTTGACATCCTCTGACGCATCGTTAATCCCGATGGCGGTCAGGAATTCAGTGTTTTTGGCTATGTCGAACATGTGGTTTCTCCTTGTTTTGTTAATTTGTATGACACTTGTTATTGTTATGATACCGCTTATTTTTAAAAAAGTCAATAACAAAATAACCCCTTGTGGGGGTTATTTTGTTATTCAGCCGATGGCTTATTTTGCAATAGAAAGTGAGATTTTGCGACCATCTTTATCAATGTCGAGAACCTTAAAGCTCTTGCGCTCATTTAGAGTGAAGATCTTCTCTGGATCAACATCTGAGCCCTCGCCGAGCTCCGAGACGTGAACTAAAGCTTCCACGGCTGGACTAATCTGCACGAATGCGCCGAATGGAGTGATTCGTGTAATAGTGCCTTCAACTTTGGAGCCTTTCTTCAAAGCTTCAACTTCAGAAATCCATGGATCTTCGGTGAGTTGCTTCATTGATAGAGAGAGGCGCTCTTTATCAATGGCGATGATTTTTGCCTCGACTATATCGCCAATTTTGACATAGTCAGATGGATTGCTGACACGCTCCCAAGAAATCTCGGAAATATGCACGAGCCCTTCAATACCTTCGACATTAACGAAGACACCAAAGTCGACTACGCCAGTCACTACACCTTTAACAGTATCGCCAAGCTTCAGTTCGGCGAAACGTTCAGCAAGACCGTCTTTGATAGCTTCCTTCTCAGAGAAGATAAGTTTGTTCTCTTTCTTGTTCGCATCGAGAATACGGGCCTTGATGGACTTGCCAACTAGCGAGTTGAGACGCTGAAGGATTTCGTCCTTATCAGAGGAACCGACGCGTGGATAATGTTCGGCCGAAAGTTGAGAAACAGGCATGAAGCCTCTAATGCCTTCGTATTCGACTAATAGACCGCCACGATTAGCATCGAATGGGGTAACTTCGACGATTTCACCACCATCGAGCTTGGATTGGATTTCATCCCAACCCTTGTCTTTGACGGCTTTGCGAAGCGAAAGTAATACATAGCCATCGTCCATTTCCGACTCGATGACCGATGTAGTGACTTCGTCGCCGACGTGTAAATTGCGTGCAAAAGACGCCTCACGACGTGGTACGAGACCAACTCCTTGCTGACCAAGGTCGATTAGTATTTCATGTTTTTTAACTGAGAGAACCGTACCCTTGACAGTGTCTCCAGTATTGACTTTTTTGAATGAATCTTCGTTGCTCGCAAGAAGTTCATCCATTGTGATTTTTTTGGCATTTGCCATGATTAATATTATTCCTTCCCTTTTAGTGCCCTTAAGAGCGCTAAAAACTGCTTTCTATTATAGCAAATAACTGTGATATAATCAAGCTATTATGTATTTAGCGATAGATATTGGAGGTACAAAAACTTTAATTGCACTCTTCTCGCGGCGGGGGCGAGTGATTCGGCGACGCAAGTTTAAGACCGCACAGGGTTATAAAAGCTTTATGCGGGATTTAGAGACTAATCTGGAGGGGTTCCATGGCCGCCGAATTAAATCCGTAACGGTGGCGATTCCGGGTATTGTACAAAAAAATTATTCAGTCAAATTTGGTAATCGAAATTGGCAAGATATCGACCTAATTGGTCTATTAAAAAAGTTGTTCGATTGCCCGATTTGGTTTGAAAATGATGCAAATCTGGCCAGTCTATACGAGGGTTATCGTTTGTCTGGGAAGACGGTGTTTCTAACTTTTTCAACAGGAATTGGAGGTGGGATAGTCGAAAAGAATCGAATACTACCCGAGTCTAACGAATTGGAGCCCGGGCACGTGATTTATGAATATAATGGCGTGAAGCGCGAATGGGAGGATATTGCGGCAGCCAGTGCGATTGAAAGCTATTACCATATTGATAGAGCCACGGATTTACGAAAAAAAGATATCATGCAGGATATCGCGAAGCGGATTAGCTTAGGATTACCTGATATTATTGCACAGTACCATCCGAGAACGATTATTCTGGGTGGACCGATGGGAAGGGTTTTTCGGCTATTTGAGCCATATTTGCCAAAGGACTTAGAGGTGAAATTAAAACGACCGCGACGACCAAACGAATCGGTAATATATGGCTGCTATCTATATTCCAAGCAGAAGGAGTTGGAGTGATTCCCTCTCGTAAAGGGGAGTTTAGTGAAGAATTAGCGATTCAAAATGGTTATAGTTCGGAACAGGCGGTTTTTTTGGGGCGGCTGTATTCCGACTATCAGGATTTTCGATTCCGAATGGGGCGAAAGTTTGCTTTTAGGCCACCTAAAACCATCATTATAGGGCCGCCAGAGCCATTTGCAGAGCTTCTGGCGTTACATGAGGTCTCACATGCTATATGTGGGCATAAGGACTTCAGAGCGGACGTAGAGCGGCTCAAAATGGAAGTGCAAGCATGGGAAAAGGCCCGGGAGTTGTCTGTGCGTTATGATGTGGATTATAATGAAGAGCTCGTACAGCGAGAACTAGACACTTATAGAGATTGGCTACATCAAAAATCGCGTTGCCCTATTTGTGGACTAACGCGATTTCAGACGCCAGACGGTAAGTACCATTGCCCGTCATGCGAAGCGTTTAATGCGGCTCAAAAAACACGATAGCACCTTTCTCGACTCGCTCGCGCCGGCCCGTCGTTACGGGCGGCGCTTCGCTCAACCCGCTCCCCGTTGGTCGCGGACGGTCTCGAAAGGTACTATTCGTGTTTTTTTGCGTCGTTTAGGCAGCTTTCTTTGCTGGGCCACGGCGAGAGATACGACCGCCTTTGGCGCCAGCGATGCGAGCTAACGCAGGGTTAGCAGCGAAACCACCAGTGTGACCGTTTTGGCCACCTTTTTTACCGATACGAGCATAGAACTCTTTACCGTATTTAGCCTTGTTAGTTGCAGCAGCTTTCATGCCACCAGCTTTGGTTCCAGCCATTCCAGAACTCCTTATCTGCCCACCAAACTCTTAAATTAATAAAGTATGAGCTTATTATATCATAGTGCTTATTATTTGTCAATATGCTAATTCTAAAAAATATGTTGTAATATTTTTATGTTTACCGAACACTTTTTTCAAGATTTTTGCACAAAATGTGGAAAAAAGGTATTGACAATATGCATCGCGTGATATACAATAGAGATAGTTTTAAGTAGATTAAACTGCGAGGCTACTTAAAATACATGTATGACCTTGGAACCGCCTACTAAACACCGGGCGGTTCCCCTTTTTTTATGTACAAATTTTCGGTGCGATGCTATAATGAAGCCATGATTAAGATAAAAGGCGTAAGTAAATATTACGGCAAGAAAAAGGCTTTAGATAACGTTTCATTCGAGGTGAAGGAGGGGGAGATTTTTGCTTTTATCGGGCACAATGGAGCCGGCAAGACAACTTTGATTAAGTCGATTTGTGGGATTTTGGATTTCGATGAGGGAGAGATCTTGATTGACGGAAAATCAATCAAAGATGAGCCAATTGAATGTAAGAAGAAAATGGCATATGTTCCCGATAATCCAGAGCTCTACGAAGGTATGAAGGCGATTGCTTATATTAATTTTGTTTGTGATATGTATGATGTGCCAAGCGAGGTCAGAGAGCGCAACGTGAGGCGATATGCGGAGATGTTTGGGATGGAAAATGAACTCAACAATACACTGAGCGCATTTTCGCATGGTATGAAACAGAAAGTAGCACTGATTGCGGCGCTTTCACATGAGCCGAAAGTGCTAATTATGGACGAGCCGTTCGTAGGGTTGGACCCAAAGGCGATTTTTGATATGAAGGAAGTGATGCGGCAGATAGTAAAGGATGGCGGGACGATTTTCTTCTCGACCCATATCTTAGATATGGCCGAGAAGCTATGCGATAGGGTAGCAATCGTGAAGAAAGGGCAGCTCGTCAAAGTAGGCGACATGAAGAAGATTCGGGGCGATAAATCGCTCGAGAAGGTATTTTTGGAGCTCGAGGCGAAATAATGAGTAAGCTTGCTTCCCTTCTAAAAGCGTCGCTATCTGGAGGATTGCAGCTTTTTAAGTATCGTGGCAAGACTGAACGATCAAGAAAGGTGATGCCTGTAGTGCTAGGCTTTCTGATTGGATTGATAATGTTTTCTAGCGCGCTCGCTGTGACCGAAGAGCTGCAGGGGAGTGGTGCTGAGACGGCGATTCTATCTCTATATACGCTCGTTACGGCGTTGATTATCGTGATGGAGGGCAGTTATAAGGCGATAGATTTACTTTTTAAGCCGCGCGATAACGATGTCTTGCTCGCGATGCCAATTAAGAAGTCCACAATTATATTTGCCAGAATGATTAAGTTTTATTTGTACGAGATGGTGTATTGTTTGATTTTTCTGTTGCCAGCAATTGTCGCATATGCTGTACAGGTCGAGGTGGGGGCATCGTATTATTTAATATCTGTAACTATGCTGGCATTACTGCCCGTAATACCGATTACGATTGCCTGCTTGATAGGCCTTGTGATTGCGGCTATATCGGGAAGGTTTAGACATAAGACCTTTTGGCAGATAGCACTATCATTTGTGGCGATGTTTGCGACAGTGGGACTCGTTTTTGCCTTTAATTCTACATCTGGTTTTGATGGTCAAATGATAGCAACGATTGGCGAGAAAGTTACAGAATACTATTATCCTGCGGCGGTGTTTGTGCGGCTGGTGTCACATTTTGATATTTGGGAGTATTTGGCGTTTGTGGCGCTCAATCTAGTAGTGCTAGTATTAGCAGTGGTTGTGATTAGCAGATACAGTTTCGCTATTATTACGAGACTTGGAACAGTAAGTCGGATTGAGAAAACTAACACGAATTATAGCTTCGAGCGACGTAGCCAAACCGTTGCAATGGTAAGGAAGGAGCTAACGAGATATTTCAATACGCCAGTGTTGCTAATAAATACGGCGATGGGGCTAGTATTTTTCGTGATAGCGGTTGGTGCGCTATGTTTGAAGTTTGACGATGTAGCGAATTCGATGATTGCGTCTGCCAAGGAGTTTCCGTTGACGATTGAAGAAATGCGCTCGTTTCTGCCTGGGGTGGCATTCGTGATGGTGGCATTTGCTAGCTTGCTAACTTGTATCACGGCGACGATGATTTCGCTTGAGGGGCGCGCTATTAATTCTTTGAAGACGTTGCCGATAAGTGGAGTGAAAGTTATCATGACGAAGGTACTGGCCGCGATGCTATTAATCGTGCCGATTACGGCGCTAGGGAGCCTAATAATGGCAGTACGGTTTCAGTTCGGCATCCTCGAGACCGTTTTGGTACTGATTGGCGTAATAGCGATGCCGTTAGTGACGGAGTTGATTGGGATACTGATTAATATGAGATATCCGATTTTTGATGCAGATAATGACACGGTAGTCGTGAGACAAAGTTCTAGCGTAATGATTTCAACTTTTCTCGGGCTTGGTATGGTGCTTCTGACCGCATCACTAACCTTTGCGACGGTATTTTTGACTGGACAGATAACGGGACTACTGATTATGGATGCTGTCTATGTGATTGTTTCCCTGTTCTTGTATTTCGTAGTCGCAATGCGAGGCGAAGAGAAGTATATGAAGCTTAACGTATAGAAAACAGCCAAGGTCACCAATTGTATGGGTCCTGACAAGACAGGTTGTTTTTGTTATAAAAAATTCGGCCAAAATGCCGATTTGATTACGTTGTGGTGGGGATATGTGGACTTGAACCACAGACCTCGTCATTATCAGTGACGCGCTC
>CAMNPZ010000009.1 GCA_946548715.1 uncultured Candidatus Saccharibacteria bacterium | reverse complement strand
CGAAGAACAACGAGCAAAGCTTGAAGAATTATATAGAGTGGTTGTTGATGGAGAAAAATAGACAAAACGCAGGTCTAGAATAAAGTTCAATAAAATGACTACTAGTTATCTAGGGCACCCTGAACAGTTAACCACTCTTTGAGCCAAGGCATGTTGTATCCTTTTTCTTTTCTGTATAGGTAATTCTGGCGGACTGCTTCGATTGCCTTTTGTTTGTACTCTTTGCCGAAGTCTTTCATGATATTATCAACGTAATAATTAACTGCTATTCTGGAAATGTCTCTTTTATAACATTCGCCATTCATCATGTGGCCAAAACAATCTAAGTACATCCAGGCGCTTGATGTGTTCATACCCATATCTTCAAGAACGGATACAGCATCTTGCATTTCGAGATTAGAATTGTACACTTCTTTGGCTAATTCATATGACTTTTCAATCATCTCTTCTGTAATAGAACGTTGCATCTTTTTGGAGTAAGTAGAATCATCATCCTCCTCATTATCGGGAGGACCATCTGGCTCGTCGCCCATAAATTCAAGACCGAGAAGACGAAGCATGTCATATTCGTTCTTGAACTTGAAACCCCATCTATCAGCCATGAAGTTCAACATTTTTTTGCCACGTTCAAGAATACTTTCTGGGCCCCAGTCTTCGTATCTACTGACTTCAACTTCGCTATGAGAGCCGTCTTTATATCTCTCTCTTTTCTGCGGAAAGGGATTGTTTTGAAGACGCTTGTTGATGGCGAGTGAAAGCGGCAACAAGTTACCCAATGTGCCATTAAAACGCTTTTTTTGCTCACCAGTGTAGTCTTTAAAAATGTTGATCCAATAGTCGTCAGTTGGAGTTTGTGGGTACACATGCTCGATAGAGACTTTATCTTTTTCGTCTTTTCTGAAGATATCTTTGGGGTAGAGTGTTTTTGGTGCTTCATTTTCGTTCGCTATATAGGTTTCGTACTCATATAGAAAATACCTAATAATCGACCAATCATAGTACCCCTTGTAGTTTCTAAATAGTCTTTGTATGTTATTGATAACGGCGTCGATAGTTAATACTCCATTTTCACCAACACCATCAATCTTGTCTAGCTCGTTTAGGACATATTTAATGCTTTTGACGTCGTGGTACAAATCATGAGCTAGCTTATAATACACCGTGTTACGAAATGAAGACATATCACCCGCAAGACGGAAATGCATAAAGATGAAACGCTCGACCCGCTTCAAGTATTCAATTTTGTCTTCGTATAAAATGTTCTCTTTTGCTAAAACTACCGTCGTAAGTGGTTTGAAATATACGAAACCAATCCTATTAATGCGGTCAAGCCAAGCTTTCATCTCCTCCGGCAAATTGGACTTATCAGGAAAATTTATACAATACCAGAACGGAATTAGCTTCTTCATACTATCGACATAATTACCAATATCGCCGATTGTTAGCTTATTCATGTCTTCCGTTACGGTATCCTGTTTAGTCGTGTCTTCGATCTCGTTATCGCCATCTCCATCCAGTGAGATTTCGTCGTTCCCTGTTTCTTCCAACTCGCTCTTGTTTTCAATCTTCTCGAGTATTCTTTTTTGTGTGAACTGCTTATTCAAAAGAAAAGTCACATAGTCATTTTTTGCTTGTCTCGTATATCCATAATAAATAATCCAGTGTGCCTGAAGATACTCATCATCATTCAATGCTTTTTCTTTATTCTTCCCGAGGAATCCATAGACTGTTTTCCAGGCATCATTGATTCTGTTCCTAATAGAAGCTTTGACGTCCTCTTCAGTATTAAATAGCGTCGAAAGATATATTAAACGGTTTTTAAGTAACTCTAAATTAGACAGTTTTTTGCCGCGATTATTCATTGTTTCGAAAGCGACAAATACATTGAAATCATCATCGATATTATAGATATTAAACTTGAGCCTCTGCGTAAGTTTTATATATAACTCATTAATCTCTTCTATTCCGTATTTCTTATACGCCTCGCGGAGAGCCTCCCAGAAGAACCTTTTGGCATTTTCGAGATTTAGGGTATAGAAGGTTTCTTGTATATCACCTGGATTCGTCTCCTCTAGGATACGGCTCTTAAAGAATTCATAACTCGGGTTATCTACTTCGTAACCAAATTTATAGGTTTTTAGCTGATTAAAAGAATCTGGTTTTATAATGCATAGGTATTCTTCTCTAATTGTACTTAAAGGTATACTGTTCACAAAAATTTCCCGCTCGGCTTTACCGTGATTATCTGGCAATTCTTTGTAAAAGTTTACGAGTTCATTGATAAGAATGACGAAAGTTGTAAGACGTTGTTGACCATCAACGACATGATATGCATTATATCCCCAATCCCTAAGGAGCCATTTTTCATCATTCCAAGAATCCAAAGTCTCAATATTAAGTTTACGGAGAGAAATCATGCCAGTATAATGGTCTTTACCTGTCGGCAGGTTAATGATGTCCTCCCAGAATTCTGCAAGTTGTTGATTCGTCCAGGAATATCCACGCTGATAATCTGGTATTCTAAAAAGTCTTTTTGTGAATAAATCTTGGAGTGATACTAAATCATCCATGTGAGCTCCTTTTATTGCTTTGCACTGTAATTATTTTACCATGATTTAAATATGACAAAATAGTATATTTTACTAGTGTTATAATAATATATGAAGAAGATTTTCGAAAAGCTGTTTGGAGGCATAACTCTGACTTGGCCAGGATTGATTATTTTTGCTATTCTAAAGAATAAAAAATCGCGCCTTATTACTGGAGCTATCACGATTATCGCGGCTGTTATTTATGTCATCTTAGCGTTCAATGTTAATGCGCCATACGAAATATACAATAATACTATTTTCGAAGAGAACAATATTGAGCTTATTGGTGAGCCGGTTGTTACGTATTGGGCTGGTAGCGATAAGGGCGGCGTTGAAGTAATATACTGGCGAACATTCTTTTGCTCGTGTTCGAGATGAAGGTGATAAAATCGTTATGACTTATAAGAATGTCAGTGACGATCATTCTATTCTCGGCACAAAAGAAGTTAATATTGAAGTAAACGATTATGATGATGCAATTCTCTTTTTGAGGGGCTGTGGGCTTAAAACTAAAGCTCACCAAGAAACTAAGCGAGAAATTTGGAAGTTCGGCGAAGTAGAAATTTGCATCGATACCTGGCCATGGTTACCGACTTTCATAGAGATAGAAGGACCAAGCGAAGAATTGGTCTGGGAAACAGCAGAAAAACTTGGATTTGAGAAAGAACAAGCAAAATTTGGTTCGGTAGATACTACTTATCAACACTATTACGGAGTAGAACCTGATATAGTGAATTTGCACACGCCAGAGATTATGTTTGGCATGAAACCACCGAAGTGGGCAAAGCGAATCTTATGATACAATAGTGATATGAGAAAACTTTTTACTATTGATTTAAAAGATTATAATCCGAACGGAAAAAAGTTTTATCGCCCATCGGTTCGTGGAATTATTTTTGATCATGATGGTAATATTGCAATGATTTATAGCCGTAAGTGCCATTTTTATAAATTTCCTGGTGGTGGAATTGAGGGTGATGAAACGCATCTTGAAACATTAGCTCGTGAAATCAAAGAAGAAACTGGTATGACACTTATTCCGGACTCGGTCAAAGAATTTGGGGAAGTCTTAAAGATTCAAAATGGCGACGAATCTGGTAAGGATACTATTCATATTCAGCAAAATTTCTACTACACTTGTAAAGTGGAAGACGAGATAGGCAGCCAAGAGTTAGATGATGGAGAAAAGGCGCTAGATTTTGTTCTAAGATTCGTACCAATCGAAGAAGCTATAGCAGCAAACTCTGTTTTTAAAAGTGACGATGCGTTTAAAAAGCAGATGGCGGAGCGTGAAAAGCGGGTCTTGGAGATTTTGAAAGAAGCTAAATCATAGACCTGATTGTTTAGGGTATTAACAGATGATTCAACAGTGGTAAAAACTGCGTTTTTGGCAGTTTTTTGTTGTAAAAATGCTCCAAAAATGGATACTATTATTTTACCCTAAGTTTCTTGAATTCAAACCGCCAAGTTTACCCTCCTCATTGTATCGCATGACAATGATTTCGTAGAAAAGTACTCCAACAAAATCTACAAAATGAAAAATGGGAAACTCACAGAAATAGTTTAACCAACTACAATATTTACAATTCTACCCTGCACGTAGATAGTCTTTTTGATAGTTTTACCAAGTAAATATTTATTAACTTCTTCTTTAGCCAAAGTAATTATCTCATTTTCCGAAAGGTCGCTCGGCACCACGATTAACCCTCTTAACTTGCCGTTTACTTGTACGGCAATGTTTTTATCTGCCTGTTCAATCTTTTTCTCATCATATTTTGGCCACTCAGACTCATAAAGAGCCTTCCCTAGTTTACATACTTCATTCAATTCCTCAGTTATATGTGGACAAATCGGATTTAAAAGATGAATTAAAGTTCTAAAATCTTTTCTAGTAATCGATTTTTGTTTTTCATAGGCATTAGCTAAAATCATCAAACTCGATACCGCCGTATTATACTTCATCGAATTTATATCTTTTGTCACTTTCTTAATAGTTTGGTTTATCAACACCTCAAGTTCCTTCGTATAACCATCGCTATCGTTCAACTTATTTTGAAAATTCCAAACCTTATCCAAGAACCGCTTACAGCCATACAAGCCATTATCCGTCCAAGCCGCATCTTCTTTATAGTCACCAATAAACATCTCATAGCAACGTAAAGCATCTGCTCCAACTTTTTTAATCACATTATCAGGATTAATCACATTACCCTTTGATTTACTCATTTTTAGTCCATCCGGACCTAGAATCATCCCATGAGCAACCCGTTTCTTAAATGGCTCCGGGAAAGGAACCAAACCCTGGTTATGAAGAAAGTTGTTCCAAAACCTAGCATACAATAAATGCCGGGCTGCATGTTCCATCCCACCATTGTAATAATCCACCATATTCCAATATTTCATTGCCTTCTCACTAGCAAACGTCTCTTTATTATGCGGGTCCATATAACGCAACCAGTACCATGATGAACCGGCCCAGTTTGGCATTGTATCAGTCTCGCGTCTAGCCTCGCCACCACATTTTGGACAAGTCGTATTCACCCAATCCTTAATGCGGGCTAGTGGGCTCTCGCCGTCATCCGTTGGTTCATAAGCCGCCACTTTCGGCAATTTAACCGGCAATTCATCTTCCGGTACCGGTACCCAACCACATTTTTCACAGTAAACCATTGGGATTGGCTCACCCCAGAACCGCTGACGCGAAAATACCCAGTCTTGCAGTCTATAATTAATCTTCTTACCACCAATATGGTTCTCCTCTAAGTATTGCAACATCTTGGCGATTGCATCAGCCTGATTTAACCCATTAAGAAACTCAGAATTAATATGCTCACCGTCCCCTTCATAAGCGCTCTTCTCAATATCCCCTCCCTTAATCACCGGCACTATTTCTAAATCATGTTTCCTTGCAAATTCATAATCTCGCTCATCATGAGCTGGTACCGCCATAATCGCACCAGTCCCGTAATCATTCAACACATAATCGCCCACATAGATCGGCATTTCCTTTCCGCTAACTGGATTAATTGCCACGATACCATTTAGCATCACACCAGTCTTTTCAAGAGTTACATCAGTCCTTTCAATATCACTCTTTTCACTTGCCTTCTTTTGGTATTTTTTTACCTCATCTTGATTTGTAACAACGTCAATGTTTTCTAAAATAAACTTATTCTCCGGCGAAACTACCAAAAAAGTTGCACCAAATATCGTATCTGGACGAGTTGTAAAAACTGTAATCTTACTATCCCTACCCTTAATAGAAAAATCAATAGTCGCTCCTTCGCTCCTACCAATCCACTCAATCTGTGCATTCTTGACTCGATCAATAAATTCCGTCTTGTCCAGACCCTTCAACAGAATTTCTGCGTAATCGCGCATCCTGAGCATCCATTGCTCTTTCAGCCTTTTCTCAACTTTACCGCCACAACGTTCGCAAACTCCTCCAGACGACTCTTCATTAGACAAACCTATTTTACAACTCGGACACCAATTAATCTCCTTTTTGTCCTTATAAGCCATATTATGTTTATAAAACTGCAAAAACTGCCACTGTGTCCATTTATAATACTCCGGGTCAGTAGTATTTATCTCTCTATCCCAATCAAACGATATCCCAACAGTTTTAATCTGCTTTTTAAATGTCGCAATGTTCTGTTTTACTGCGTCAGCTGGATAAATATGATTCTTGATAGCGTATTGCTCTGCTGGTAAACCAAAAGCATCCCATCCAATCGGATAAAGCACATTATAACCCTGCATTCTCTTTACCCTTGCCATCGAATCAAGTGCCACATAACTTCTTAGATGTCCGACGTGCAATCCTGCGCCTGAAGGGTATGGAAACTCAATTAAATAGTAATACTTTGGTTTCTTACTATCATTCTTTGCTGTAAACGCATTTTTATCAATCCAGATTTTTTGCCATTTTCTTTCAATCTTATTTGCATCATATTGCTCTATCATGAGCCTATTCTCCATCTAATATTTTTATATTATATCATATTTTTCCGGTTGCGGGTGACATCATGCTTTTTCACTTTGCAAAAAAATCCTGTAGGGTGTCGTTTCGGAAATGAGGGGTAGGGATGTCGCTCGCTACGCTCGCTCGATTCGAACCCCTTACGAGGCGAGCCAGCTACGCTATCAGTAAATAAAATAAAGAGCCTGCGGGTCTTTTTTTATTTGCTGGTGGACCTTAATTAACCAGGCTTTAACAGCATGCGAAGAAGTCAATTAAGCTAAAGAATTTGGATTCATAATTGCCATTCGGCGTAAATCAAACATTTGTCCATTGTATGGACGGTTGGCCGGCTGCGTGCCAAAACTCGAAAAGCCAGCTTTTTCGTAGCTTCTAATTGCGGCTGGGTTTCCTTCGCTTACTAATAGTCGAATACTTTTTAAGCCACGATTCTCGAAACCGTATTTTACCAATTGCTTAGTTGCCGCCGTGCCGATGCCTTTTCCGCGTGCGTCTTCACCATATAATCCGATACTGAGCATTGCGGATTTCTTTTCGAGGTTATAGTTATATAGTGCGCAATATCCCACCATTTTTTCGTCGTTCAGGATGATAAAGTACTCATCTCTATTTGCTATATTTTTACTTATCCATTTTTTTACTGATTCTAAATCTGCAT
The DNA here is from genome assembly GCA_946548715.1 of uncultured Candidatus Saccharibacteria bacterium. Classification (GTDB taxonomy): domain Bacteria; phylum Patescibacteriota; class Saccharimonadia; order Saccharimonadales; family Saccharimonadaceae; genus Nanosyncoccus. The sequence goes on along the minus strand of CAMNPZ010000009.1, from coordinate 27,616 downwards.
CCGCTTGATAAAAATCGTAATTTGTATCATCTAAGCGCATCTTCAAAATAAACTCAGTAAATTCTGAGTTTTCTAAGGTTAGTGGGGCAAGCTTAATATTCATCATAAAAATTGGTGGATCTTACTGGGCTCGAACCAGTGACCTTACGAATGTGAATCGTACGCTCTAGCCAACTGAGCTAAAGATCCAAATGGTATGGTATAATTATACCATGGATTTAGAAAAAATTAAAGAGGAGCTATCGCTAATTGAGGATTTTCTGGCGCAGCCGGAGGCCTACGCGGATGCAGAGTTTGCGACGAAAAGCAAGCGAGCGGTAGTGCTAAGAGAAATTGTTGAATTAAATCAAAAGATTGAACAGTTAAAAAACAATTTGATGGAGGCCGAAGCGCTCGTAAATGATGCGGAGCTAGGTGAAATGGCAAGAGAGGACATAGAGAGTCTGAAGCAAGAAATTGCGACAGCCGAGGCGCGACTGGAAGAGCTCTTGATTCCACGCGACCCGGAAGATGATAAGCCGGCGATTGTAGAAATTCGGGCGGGTGCAGGTGGCGATGAGGCTTCCCTGTTTGCGGGCGAACTGGAGCGGATGTATATCAAATACGCAGAACGACACGGGTTGAAATTTGAATTGATTTCGGAGAACCAGAATGAAGCTGGTGGGATGAAGGAAGTGATATTTAAGATTTCCGGGGACAATGCCTATGGACAACTGAAGTTTGAAGGTGGCGTGCACCGCGTGCAACGAGTCCCGGTGACAGAATCGCAAGGGCGGATTCATACTTCCACTGTAACGGTGGCGGTATTACCAGAAGCTTCGGAACAGGATTTGGAGATTAAGCAAGAAGATTTGCGGATTGATATTTACCGATCGGGCGGGCACGGCGGTCAGGGAGTGAACACAACTGATTCGGCGGTGCGCATTACACATTTGCCGACAGGGATTGTGGTGGCAATGCAAGATGAGCGGAGTCAGCAGCAGAACCGAATCAAGGCGATGAACGTGTTACGGACGAGGCTGCTCGAAAAGAAGAAAGAAGAGGAACGCAAAAACGCTTCGGAAGCACGAAAGTCTTTGATTGGGACAGGCGATCGTTCAGAAAAGATTCGGACGTATAATTTCCCGCAAGACCGCGTGACTGACCATCGGATTCATTATTCACGCTCCAATATTCCAGCGGTGATGGATGGGGATATTGACGACATAATCACAGAACTCACCAGGCATGAAAGAAGTCTATAATGATGGGGCGGGTCCTGCCGCCACTTTTTCCCCATTCTCGTCAAGCTCGAATGGGGTCCCCAAAATGGCGTCACCCGCCCGGTTTATTGACTTTTATGGTAGAGAGTTTGTTGTTAATCCTGATGTACTAATCCCCCGCCCGGAGACGGAGCAGATGATTGATATGATGCTGAACTTGGTGGGTAAACCGTATTTGCCGGGGGTGAAGCCGAGCGCGGCAGTGTTGCCGCAGGATTTGACGATTCTGGATGTAGGGACAGGGTCGGGGTGTATCGCGGTGACTTTGAAATTAGAACTGCCAGAGGCGAGAGTAATCGCGAGTGACGTTTCCGAAGAAGCGCTGGCGGTAGCATGTGAGAATGCCAAGAGGCTGAGTGCTGATGTAGAGTTCGTACGGGCGGATTTGATGGATGGAATAAATGCACAGCCAGATATCGTGGTGGCGAATTTGCCCTATGTGGATGAAAACTGGGAGTGGCTCGACAAGGAGGCCTTAGCGAAAGAACCGCGTTTGGCGTTGTATGCTGAAGATGGGGGCTTGGCGTTAATCAAGCGGCTGATTGACCAGGTGGCAGAACGAAGCATTCGGCATCTCATACTAGAAGCGGACCCGTGCCAACACGAACAAATCGCGGAATACGCCAAGAAAAGGAACTTCGCTTTATATAAAACTAGAGGGTTTGCGCTTTATTTCGCAAACTAGCTTCGTGAAGAGTTGTTGCATAATTCGCGCATTTCGGGAGCTTCGCATTGGTGTAATCTTCGATTATACACCAATGCTCCGCCCCTCCGGCGACAAAATCAAAGATTTTGTCTTAACGTCCCTCCATGCTAGCGAATTATGCAACAGATTCCGTCACCCGTCCATGTTTTACTTATCGGAGTAGCCCTCTAGCGTCACATTGATGGCGATTTCCTTCCCTTCGCGGATGACGGCGAGTTGGACAGTGTCACCTGGTTTATATTCGCTGATGAGGTCAGCGAGTGAGCCCGCGGCGCCAACTTTGACACCATTTACGGCTGTGACGATATCTTTGTCTTTGAGGCCAGCTTTGTCGGCTGGACTGCCTTTGACGATGGCCGAGTAGGTTGACGGACTATAAAGGTAGGCCCCACTAGTGACTGGAAGATTGTTTTGCTTGGCGGATTCGGCGGTGATGGCAGTAGAGTAGACGCCAAGATAAGCACGTTTGGCCTTGCCGGTCTCGATGAGTTGGGCGAGCATGCCTTTGACGCTGGAAATCGGAATGGCGAAGCCCATGTTTTCGGCACTGGCACTAGTCGCAGTATTGATGCCAATGACTTCGCCGGCAGCGTTGACGAGCGGGCCACCCGAGTTACCAGAGTTAATGGCGGCATCGGTCTGGATGAGATCAGAGAGAGTTTCGGCGTTATAACCGGAGCCGTCAGAGGCAGTAACGGAGCGGCCGGTGCCAGAAACAATACCGGAAGTGACGGAGTTTTGGAACTCGCCGAGAGCATTGCCGATGGCGATAACTTGCTGACCGACATTAATAGTCTTAGAATCACCGAGTGTGGCCGCAGTAAGGTCGCTTACATCCTTAATCTTGAGGAAGGCGATGTCGTTCATGGGATCCACAGCCACCACCTCAACGTTTTCGTAAGTAGTGCCGTCGTCGAGCACGACGGTGACTTTGGTGGCGCCATTAACAACATGCTTGTTGGTTAGAATGTAGCCGTCGCTAGTCACGATAATGCCGGTACCGGCCGCGGAGCTATTGTAATCTTGTCCGAAGAAATTAGTAACTTTGGTGGAAGTGATGATGGAGACGACGCTTTTCGAGACTTTGTCAGCGATGTCGGCGATGGAGCCTTCGGTAAAGTTAGCCGAATTGCCATCTTGACCGCCACTTAGGAAAGTGATGGGAGTGTTAGATTTCTCGAAACCCAGCCAGCCGAGTACGAGACCGCCGGCACCAAAGGCTAGTGCCAGGACAGATAAGATAACCGCAAGTTTGTTCGTAGTCGGCATAGAAGCGTTCGTGGGTTTCTCCGACTCTTTTGTGGAAGAACCGACAGAGTTGTTCCCTTCCGCCGCTTTGGCTTGAGTCGGTTGTTTCGAAATGTTTTCTTCAGAAATTTCACCCTTTGATGATGTTGTCATATTACCTCCTTTAAATATTAAATATTGGGTTGCTAAACCATAAAACAATGATGCCGATAAGGGCAACGCCAAATAAAACCGGGCCAATGATGTGTTTGAAACGGAAATCGTCTTGGTATTTGATCATGCTTTGGCGAGCATAATTATAGACAAAGGCGAAAATAGTCAAGATAATGGCAAGCTGCGGAATACGGATACCAGTATTGCCGAAGGTGTAGATAATAGACCACGAATGGCAAAGCCAAGCGACTTCGGCGAAGACTAAACCACAAACCAAAGTAGAGAGTGTGAAATTATTGTCGTTGGTCTGCGAGAGAACGTGACGACTGCCAGCATAGCCAATAAGAAAAGCAAGCAAGGTGATGACGATGGAATCTAGATTGGCTGACATGATAGATGCGGCAGAAATACCGAGAAAAACGGCAATGAGAGACTGAATCAAGTTGGCATTCTCGGATGAGAGTGGTTTGATGATGAGTAGCCAGACCGAGTAGATTAGCATAAGAATGAAGTCAACCGGTAAGAAAGATGCGCCGGCGTAATAAGTAAGTAGTACAATACTGAAACCAACAATGATATCGACGAGGTTAGATTTGATATTAAGTAGCAAGAAACGAGAGCGAACAGCGAAGACACGCCATTTGGAAAGTAGAACGAGGATGAGTCCTAACACCGGGCTACTGGATAATACGGTGATGAGAACCGCGCCAACGCCTAGGAGTAAATTAAGGAAAATATGCACCATGGTGCTTGCGATATTGCGGGATTTTCTTGCTAATATGTAATCTGCCATATTCTTATATTATATCAGATTATTTAAAAGAAGCTTAAAGAAACTTGAGCGGGTTAGGCATAAGCAAGGTTTTTGGTGCGAATGGGGCCGGATAGTGATATAATGGATATCATGGAACGAATGGAACCGAAGTTTTTTCAGAAGCATCCACTATTGAAGGATTTGCTAAGCCTCGCGGGGTTTATTGTGGCAGTAGTGTTAGGAACTGTTTTTTTAAACACGTTTATTTATCGATCATATAATGTAGTTGGGGGTTCAATGGAGAATACTTTACATGGAGATGACCGCGTAATCGTGAACCGAGCTGCAGTATCATGGGCACATTTTACAGGATCGGAGTATGTGCCGGAGCGGGGGCAGATTATCGTGTTCTTAAACGAAGACGAAGCAAAAGTGGCCGAATACAAGGCGGCCGGGGTAGAGCATCCGATGACATGTTCGGTGCCGTCAAATGTCAAAGATCAGTACATTATTAAGCGTGTGATTGCTTTTCCGGGTGAGCGTGTTACCGTGAAGGATGGCGTGATGAAGATTTATAATGATGAGCATCCAGATGGATTTGTATACGATGAACAGTGGAGGACCTCGGAAACAGACGGGCCGAAAGAACATACTTCGGGTGAAGTTGACACAGTGGTGCCGGATGGTGAATTATTTGTATCGGGTGATAATCGTGAAGGTTCGAACTCGTGGGATTCGCGCAATGGGCTTGGCACAATTCCCTATTGCCGCATTATCGGACCAGTTATACTAAGGCTGTTCCCGCTTGATAGAATTCGGACGTTCTAATAGCTTTAAAGCAAGCTTGGATTCGTTTGCGATGACTTCACGCCATGTTAGGACGTTCTAAAACGAATAGCCTAGCGAGAGTATTATTTGGCAGCTTGGACTTCTAAATTGTAAGACTTGCAACACAGGGCAAGAAAAAATCTCCTTATTCGCCCTTCGGGCTGGGGGAGATTTTTTCATTGCTGAGTTGCAAAACTTACAATTTAGAAATCTGGTCTAAATCTCATTATGCTGCCAAATAATACTCTCGCTAGGCTATTCGTTTTAGGCGATTGACGAGTTCTTTCAAAGCGGTTTCGGATTTGCAACGGAAGGTGAGGGATTGGGCGTTGATACGGGCAGTGGCGTCGTATTTGGCTGAGAGAGCATCTTCGTCTTTTTTCTGCATGATGGACTTGACGGCGGCGGTACTGGATTTGGGTTTGTTCATGGCAAAATAGCGTTCCACCTTGCGGGCAGTCCAACCTTCTTCGATGATTTTGGGGAGAACTTTATTAATTGTCTTCTCGTCACGCGAGACTAATGGCCGCATGACGCCTTCGGTGAGATGTTCTTTGACCATGGTTTTTTTGACCTTTTCGGGGAGGGTGAGGAGACGCATGGTGTTGTTGACGCTTTGTTCGGATTTGCCGACTTTGACGCCGATTTCTTCAGCAGTGAGATTGAATTGGTTCTTGAGCTTAGCGTAGGCAGTGGCGAGCTCGATGGCGTTGAGGTCTTCCCTTTGGGCATTCTCGATGATGGAGAGTTCGAGGCGATTCTGCGAATCGAGGGTGCGGACGATGGCGGGGATTTTGTCGAGGCCGGCAATTTTGCTGGCGCGCCAACGGCGCTCGCCGGCGACGATTTTGTATTTGCCGTCTTCTTTGGTGACAACGATGGGTTGCAAGACGCCGTGCTCTTTAATGGAAGCAGCGAGAGCTTCGATGGCTTCTTCGCTAAAATCACGGCGCGGCTGTTCTTCGTCACGGATGATGTCGGTAAGTTTGATTTGTTTGAGTTCGCTAGAACTCTTGTCTTCGCTGGCGGTTAAGTCAAATTCCTCATCGACGAGGTCGGTAGGAATGAGGCTTTCAAAACCGCGACCTAGGCCTTTACTCATTTGGTTCTCTCCTCTAATTCTTTGGTGAAGGCTTTGTAAGCCTTGGCACCTTTACTAAATTTATCGTATGCACCGACAGGGACGCCGTGAGACGGAGCTTCGGCGACGCGAACATTGCGCGGAATAGTGGTTTCAAATGCAAGTTGCTTGAAGTATTTCTTGATTTCGTTATAAACCTGAACGGATAGGCTGGTGCGCTTGTCATACATGGTAGCAAGAACGCCGAGTAATCTGAGGCCGGGATTGGCCTGCTTCATGACAAGCTTCATGGATTCGAGGAGTTGTGCGACGCCTTCTAGGGCGTAGAATTCGGTTTGGACTGGGAGAAGAACATAATTGCTAGCAATCATGCCGTTAACGGTGAGAAGACTGAGAGATGGCGGTAAATCAATGATGATATAGTCATAGTTGTTTGCCACGGTGCGCACGGCATCCCGAAGACGCGTGAACCGTTTCTGCTCAGAGGTGATTTCAACTTCGGCATTGGCGAGTTCAGGAGTGGTGGGAGCGATATCGTAACGCTTATATTTCGTAGGAGTGATGACCTGGGATAGTTCGGCTTGGCCCAGGATGACATCGGTCATAGTGGCTTTCAAGGTAGTTTTGTCAATATTGAGACCGGAGGTGGCGTTGCCTTGAGGATCGAAATCGATTAGTAACGTTTTGAACTTGTCTTTTGCAAGATAATAGCAGAGATTGACTGCCGTAGTGGTCTTGCCTACGCCGCCTTTCTGATTCGTAACACAGATTACCTTCGCACTCATAATACTTAAGATTATAACACAAAAATTGGCAAAAAAGAAAATAAAATTGGGTCCTGGTTGAACCTATTTTTTCTGGCAGCGGGACTTGAAATTTTAAGCACGTCATACGCTGGGCGTCCGGGAAAGATTGCCCTAAAGGGCAACTTTCTCGGCGCCGGCAGGAATATACGTGTTAAAATTTCAAATCATTTTATGCTGCCAGAAAAACAGGTTGCAACCACCCAAGTTTATTTTCTTTTTTAACCGATTTTGGTGATTTCGAGTTCGGTGTATTTCTGGCGGTGGCCAGTTTCTTTGTGGACGCGCTTCTTGGCTTTGTAGCGAATAACGCGAATTTTATCACCCTTTACTTCGGGCGTTACTACTTTCGCTGAAACTTTTACGCCCTTTACTATAGGTGTGCCGACGGTGGTTTTGTCGCCATCGATAACAAGTAAAGCGTCAAGTTCGAGCTCTTTGGTGCCTGCCGGGAGGAGGTCCACCCGTAGGGTCTCTTTCTCTGCGACGAGATATTGTTTCCCGCCAACCAGAATGACTGCTTTTTTCATATTATTCCTTTGTTTAACTCATATTATTATAACATAATATAATAAAAAAGTGAAGATGAAAAATCGAATAGTTTACTTCGGGGTCGCGTCCGTCCGGCCCGTCGCCACGGGCGGACGGCGCTAACTCTCGCGCTGCCGCGCTCCGAAATCCCCCGAATCAAACTATTCCGATTTTTCTTCCACTTCCTTTTCTTTTTCTCTTACTGTCTCCTTGTTGGCTTCTGAGTGTTCTAAAGTTTCATCTTTGCCGACGGCTGTTTTCTTAACCTTGTTGAGTGTCTTCTTGGTGCGGTAGAAGTAATAGCCGACTCCACCGATGCCAGCAATAATGACAATGGCTAGGACTATTTCAAGCGGACCAGTGTTCGGGAGCTCTTGGCAACCTTCCATTTCAGGGTTGGTTTTGCAGTTTTTCTCTTGGCACTCGGGAAGATCTGGATTAGTGGTGCAATCCTGACAACCTGGAAGGTTGGGGTTGTTTTTACAATCTTCTACTGGGGTTTCTGGCTCTGGCTCATCACAAGCGACTAAGACGCTTGCAGTATCAGTTTTTTGCTCGGTAGAATTATAAGATGCTGTAATGGTGTTGTTGAGAGCTTTGTTACAAAGAGACTGTTCACGTCCAACTTGCGCTTGGTAGGTAACCTGGACAAGTGCACTAGGTATGGCGTCACCAGTGTTGTAGCCACTGATGTCGAGAATATCATCGATTTGCTTACCTTCTGTATTATTAATATCGAAAACTTTAGTGCTACCAGACCGTAAGGTTAGTCCATCATCATGAGTATCCTTAAGGATAACGTTTGTCATGGTGGTGTTCCCAGTGTTCTGGAAAGCAACACGATAAGTAACATAATCCCCTGGTTTTGCGGTTACTTCTTTGGCCCAATTTTCGCCATCAAGTGATACCATCTTGCTTAACGTGGAGTCTATTTTGTCAGCTACAAGCGTATAGGTAATATGCCCAGAGTATTCAGCGCAACCTGGAACAACCCCATTCAATGAGTTATAGCCGATATAGGTGCCTCCTTCGGCGAATAGATTGGTCGAGAGAATTGAGCCGTTAATCTTGCCGTCATTATGAATAGTAGCAGAACCAGGTTTATAGCGAAGAACGACTTCGTCATAATCGGTGGTAAGTGTGGCTTCGTCCCAAACTTTACCGTCATGGACTGTGCTATCGTTTTTCGAGGTAATATATCTCCAGGTAATTTCGCCGGTGAGAGTACCATTTGTGCCTTTAGTGACTTTGGCTGGGTAGGTGGCGGCGGCTTTGGTTTGCAAAGCCAAACCTACGCCCGATGCATTAGTGTCGGAACCAGCGTTATTGTGGTAGTAAAGATATACTTCATATTCTTTACCTGGTTCGACTTTAACTTCATCCGAATATGTGTTTTCGGTGCCAAGCTCCCTAACGCGTACGAAATTGCGTTCATCTCCGACTGCGACATTATCGGTGATAGAGTTAAATGTAGCATAATCGGCTGGTTTTGCGTTGGTATAAGTAGGACGGTCACTTGGTCCCCATGCAATAGCAGTCCCAGCAATAGCCAAACTACTTGCTATAGTTATCCCACCAATTAGATTTGATATTGCCTTATTCATTTTATTTCCTTTCCCCATCCCTTTAATTAAAAACCTTCTTCATCAGCTGCAGCGGCAAAGTCATCGGCGGTTGCGCCGGCCGGGGCAGTCTCAGCGGCGGCGGCTGCAGCGGCGTCGGCTTCGGCTTGTGCCCGCCTTGCAGCTTCGTCGGCGGCGGCTTGACGCTGAGCTTCTTCGGCGGCTTGACGTGCGGCTTCGGCGGCAGCTTGTTCTGCGGCTTGTCGTGCAGCTTCGGCTTGACGTTCCGCTTCGGCTTGGCGCTCTGCTTCGGCTTGAGCGGCGGCTTGGCGCTCTGCTTCGGCTTGCTGACGACGTTGTTCAGCTTCGGCGGCAGCTTGACGCTCCGCTTCGGCTTGAGCGGCGGCTTGGCGCTCTGCTTCGGCTGCAGCCTGTCGTTTAGCTTCGGCTTGAGCGTCTACGGATTCACGATTGGCTTTTTCCTGCGCTTCGTGAGCCTGTTCGGAATTGGCAGCGTTTGGATCAACCGATATTGGAGTAACATGCTCGCCAGCATTCCGCCTTTCGGCTTCTTTATTTTTCGGAGGATGTGCGGGCTGGTCTGGTTTATCGGGCTTGTCGGGATTGCTGGGATTATCGGGATTGCTGGGATTATCGGGATTGCTGGGATTATCGGGATTGCTGGGATTGCTTGGATTATCGGGATTACTAGGATTGCTTGGAGTTGGAGCAGGGGGAGGCGTAATAACGGTAGTTTGTCCATCTGGACGTATGACGATTGTGTATAACCAGTTATTACAATCATCTTTAATATAATCTGTAACTTTGGCTCCGCCTTGCTGGGTTGTTTCACGGACCAGGATTCTCTTTCCAGTCATGTCTGCTTCTCGCGATGTGCTATGCCTATCACCCCGTTCGCCTACGACACCATGATTTACCATTGTTCCGTTACCATCCATGTAGGTATATGTAGAATTTGCATATTCGTTCACGAGGAATGCGTCAAAATTAGCTTTTTCTTCAGGAGACATGCTAGCAATTCTATCTTCGGCTTCTTGTTGGCTTAGCCCCTCGAATCCAGGGTAGCCATGAGTAATAGCTTCCGCAGCTGCTGGGTATTTCATCGAACGAGCGATATATTCACTAATCTTCCCACGTTGGTCGGCAGGAAGATTGTCGAAATCTAAGCCTAGTTCTTCGGCTATCGCTCTAGGATTACCGATTGAGGCTGGGTCGACTTTGTTAGCATCTTCATAACAACCTAAATTGTCATCTTGCTCAAATGAATGGTTAAGCGTAGCATTAAGACTTTCGAAGCTAGACTGGTTTTCTGCTTCCGCGGTGGCACCAGCGTCATCCTCCGATGAGCCGCCAGGAACAGCTTCTGCCTCAGTTGCCTGTGGTTGCGTTGGGTTTAATCTCCTATTAGACTCATAGGCGCCAAATATACCAAGTGCGGCGAGTGTGGCTACTCCGCCAGCTATTAACCCACGGACTGCTGTTTTAAAGGCAGAGTTGGTTTTGGCTTTTTCTTTGGTTGTTTCGGCGGGAGTTTTACCTCGTTCTGCATTCGGTGTTGCTTTTTGCCCTCGGAGTGCCGCTTGTTCGGCCTCCTCAGCTCGCCGAATCGCTTCGTCTGCATCTGGGCCTGGAGTCATTTGGTCGAAAATCGCTCTAGCTGCTTGCCCTCGGAGTGCCGCTTGCTCGGCCTCCTCAGCTCGCCGAATTGCTTCGTCTGCATCTGAACCTGGAGTCATTTGGTCGAAAATCTCTCTAGCTGTTTTGCCTGGAGCTTCAGGTGTTTTTCCTTCGGCTTTGGCGGCCGCTATGACTTTGCCGCCAATTTTACGATGATCATCTCTTTGCCGTCCGGTTTCAGGATTACTTCCGGGTAATGAATCGGGTGATTTAGCCATTGTGACCTCCTGTTAAATAATTTGTACTAAACGAATTAAATGCATCGGCGACTATCCCGTCGATGTCGATGTTTTGCGCCTTGAAGAAGTTTCGAAAAACATCTGGATTATCTTTCTCTTGGTCAAGCAGTTGGTTTAGACTGGATAGCTGCGCATCGCTCATACCGCCGAAGATGGCATCAGAGATATGGTCGTCTAGGGCTTTCATTTGTTCTTCCCTAAAGTTATTGATTTCTGTAGCATTGTCGACCGGAATTGGTCGCTTTTTCATAAGCTCGTCGATAAACTGGGCCAGAGTTTCTCGATCAAGAAGATAATCTTGCATGATGTTTTCCTATTTAATGATATATTAACCTTTCTGTTTTCAGTTTAGCATAAGCTAGATTTTTGGTCAATGATTTTATGCTTATGACAAAAAACCGAACGTAGTGTTCGGTTTTTTGTGTAATTTATAGCCCGTCTTAGATGTCTATCTTATAGGCATATCTCCTTGTTCATGATTAATAATTATTGCGAGGTGTTTGTATTACATTGGTTTTTCCTTTCTATGGTTGGGTTATTGCTTATACGGTTGAGTTTGATTATTGTGATGATTTGATTATAATTGTGGTTTTAATTAGGCGGCAGTTTTGTTGATAATTTTGTTCCAATCTACCATATTGCGAATTGCGAGTTTGATGGGGGAGTTTTTGATTCTGGTAATGGTTTCTTTTTTAACTTTGGCTGGCGAGATATAAGTTTTCTCATCTTGGTAGGCTTCGTAATCGATGTCGTCTTTCCAATTAGATTTGATTACTTTGTTTGGTAAGTTAATGGTTTCGGTTTGTGGCATTGTTTGTTTTCCTTTGTTTGTGTTTGTTATTTGTTAGAATTTTTGTTTTGTTTTCTAACTTGTTTTAAGTGTAGCACACTTTGTTGATTTTGTCAATAGTGTTTATGCTAAAATATTGCGGTTTTGTCAAATATACCCCTGTTACAATTATATAAAAATGTCTAAAACCCAGTTTTCGCTTGCGATGATTTCACGCCGTGTTATTTTCCACAACATTTCGCTCAATCCTCGTCTCGATCAAGTTATCAGACTTGCTTCGCAAATCTGTAACTTTACTCGCCTCGGATGAGGAAAAGTTGTAAAAAATAACCGGGTTCATCATATGCTCGCGAGAAACTGGATTTTAGATCCATTTATATAATGCACTTGGATTCGACGCTTACACTCTGAGCCATTCAGAACTTACAACAAGCCTGATTTGTTTTATGTTTTTTTGAATTGAGTTAATTAAATCTTCTCTAGGGAGATGGTGACGTTGTCGCCGGAGATTTTGGCGATTTCGTCGTGGGCGTAGTTGCCTGTTTTGACGATGTCAGTGGCACCAACTTCGGATTTAATGAGAGCTTCGTGGGCTTTGGGGAGGTCGCACGAGAGCGATAGCTTAATTTGGTCATCCTGGCGGAGACCGGCGTGTTTACGGGCGGCTTGGACGGCACGGATGATTTCGCGGGCGTAGCCTTCTTCCCTGAGTTCTGGGGTGAGAGTCTTATCGAGGAAGAGCTTATCGCCGTGTTTGACTGCTTTGACGTTGACCTCGTCGGCGATGATTTGCTCGTAGAATTCGTCGAGCTGGTCGCCGTCATAAGTAAGCTGCGATAGTGGCTGGCGGATTTTGATTTGGTCCTCGGTGTCGGATTTCTGCATGCGGAGGGCTAGAGCATCGGTGATGATCTGGCGAGTGCGAGACATTTCGGTGAGGACGGTTTCTGTGGCTGAGGGCTTGAGTTCACCGGGCCAGTCCAAGAGGTGGACGGATTCGTCTTTGCCAGTGAGTTTCTGATAGAGCTCCTCGGAGAGGAATGGAGTAAACGGAGCGAGTAGGATAGCGGTGAGCTTAAGTACCGAATAGAGGGTAGAGAAGGCGGAAAGCTTGTCTTCGCGGTCGGGGTTTTTGCTGAAGCGGCGGCGAGAACGGCGGACGTACCAGTTCGATAGGTCGTCAATATAAGGTAACACGCCCTGAAGGGCCTTCGGGATATTGTATTCCTCCATGCCTTCGGTGATTTCGTCGCGAAGCTGATGAACGCGGAGGATAATCCATCTGTCTAGCGGGTTCTTAATCCGAGCAACTTGGTCGAGCTCATCTGAATCTAGATTTTCAACTTCGGCATAGGTTGTGAAGAAGTCGTAGACATTCCAGAGCATCGATAACTTGCGGTGGACATCGGAGACGTCTTTGTCGAGAAGGGCGAAGTCTTCGCCGGAGAGGACTGGGCTGGATAAAAGGAGGAAGCGGAGGGCGTCGGCAGAATATTGATCCATCAGGACATTGGGGTCGGTGAAGTTGCCGAGAGATTTGCTCATCTTGCGACCGTCGTTGCCGGCGAGAGTGCCGGTAGTGATGACGTTCTTGTAGGCGTTCTTGTGGCCTTGCTTGGCTTTGGGGCCAAAGGCGCCAATCTCGGCAAGAGCAGTGTTCACAGCGTGGACATAGTAGAACCAAGCGCGAACTTGGCCGACGTATTCGACGATGAAATCAGCTGGGTAGTTACGCTCGAATTTCTCTTTGTTTTCAAATGGGTAGTGAAGCTGAGCGAAAGGCATGGAGCCGGATTCGAACCAGCAGTCGAGAACCTTTTCAATACGAACGAAATGGTCTAGAGTGCCGCCCGAAGTCGAAGATGATTTTTTCTCGACACGCTCGTGTCCGCCCGTCGTTACGGGGGACACTTCGCTCCCCCGCTCCTCGTTAGTCGCGGAAGGTCGCGAAAAACCATCTTCCGACTTCGCCGGTCCATCTATCACATATGCATCGAATTCAATTTCATCGACCCATGGACGATGGTAATCGTCAAGGGTTTTGCCGGAGTACTCCTCGAGCTCTTTGTAGGAGCCGAAGACCTTGATGGCGCCGGTTTTTTCGCCTTTCCAGACTGGCATGGCAGTGGCCCAGAAGCGGTCACGAGATAAGTTCCAGTCGGGAGCGGCGTCGATGTTTTTAGCGAAACGGCCGTGTTTGAGATAGGCTGGGAACCAGTTGATGTTTTCGTTCTCTGCGAGCATGAGGGGCTTCTGGCCTTCGATGTCGAAGAACCAGCTCGGGAAGGCGCGGTACATGATGCGTTCTTTACTCCGTGGGTTGAAGGGATATTCGTGCTGGATGTATTCAATCTTATAAATGATTCCCTGCTGTTCTAGGACTTTGGCGATGAATTTGTTGCCGGCCCAAATCTGGATGCCATGTTCGTCGGTGTCACGGACGCCGAGAGCGTGGAGTTTGTCGGCGTATTCTTCAATATAGTAGCCGTTCTCGTCTAGCGTGTCGACGAAATCGATTTCACCTTCGTGTTGTTTGTAGAGTTCGTAATCGTCTTCACCGTAAGCGGGAGCGATGTGAACGATGCCGGTGCCTTCTTCGTCACCAACGAAGCCGGCGGTGAAGACTTGGCAAATCGTACCGTCCAGAGATTCGTATTTGAGACCGGCGAGATCGCTGCCTTTAATTGTTCTTTCTGGTTTGGCATCTTTGCCAAAGAGTTTACCGGCGAGCTTGGTGGCGACGATGAGATGCTCGCCGTCGATATTATATATGCCGTAGTCTAAGTCTTTGCTGACGGCGAGGGCACGGTTGGCCATCAAGGTCCAGGGCGTGGTGGTCCAAGCTAGCATATATTCTGAATCCGCATCTACTAGCTTGAACTTGACGTAGGCGGAGGGGTCGGTGACGGTTTGGTAGGCGTCGTTGTCCATGGTGACTTCGGCCTTGCTGACTGGAGTGGCGAATTTCGTATCGTACATGAGAACTTTGCGGCCTTCGTAGATTTTGCCGGCTTCGTAGAGCTGCTTGAAAGCCCACCAGACGGATTCCATGAAGTCTTTGTTCATGGTGCGGTAGCAGTTGTCGAAATCAACCCAGCGGCCGACGCGGTCGATGGTGGCGCGCCAGGTCTCGGAGTTTGCGACCATGGATTCGCGAGCTTTGATGATGTAGTCCTCGAGGGACCATTTGGTGCCGATGTCACGGCGATCAGTGATGCCAAGCTGCTTCTCGACAAAGTTCTCAGCGGGAAGGCCGTGACAGTCCCAGCCCCAGCGGCGTTCGACGCGGTAACCATTCATGGTCCAGTAACGCGGAACGGCGTCCTTCACGATGGAGCTCAGCAGCGTACCGTGGTGAGGGTTGCCGGTGATGAAAGGAGGGCCATCATAAAAAACGTAGGATTTATCGATTGGTCGGTTTTCGACCGATTTTTCGAAGGTTTTATTCTTTTTCCACCATTCGGTGAGTGATTTTTCGTATTCAATGGCCTTGCGGCGACTCCCTGCTCTATATTTCATATCTATATATTATACCATGTTTCGAGCGGCTTGCGCTGAGGACGTTTGCGTAAAGAAGTTATTTCTGGAGTGCTTTGGCTTGCTCGAGGAGCTTCTGCTGGTCTTCGTAGGCATGTTTCAAGGCAAGGTCATAGATTGCCTTCACTCGTGGGCTCTTGTTTCGCGATGCTAAATCCTTAGCCGTTATTTTTTGGTTCTGTCCTGGCGCCATTTTATGCTCCTTTGATATATTGAATTAACTTATCTTTATTATATTCCATCTTAATGATGTCGTCAATCTCGTCAGGTGAGACGTCTCGAAGCCATTTCCCCACCTTATTGTCTGAATTCTTTATTGCAATATCTATTGCAATTTGCCCTTCAAACAGCTCGCACGCTTTTTTGATATTGGCGATGGTCTTGTAATACACTTCAACAAATCCATCAAATCTAATCGCACGGTGTTCAATTTTTTCGCGTGCCAAAGTGAAGTGCCAGGCGGTTTTCGGATTCTGGAAGGCATAAACGATTTGTACTCTAAACCCATGGTTGAGGCTTCGTTCGATATTGCGAATCGCCTGTGTACTTCCAAATGTTCCATCCATTAGGAAGCTAATGTCGTGGTGAAGCGCATAGCTGAAGCATTCGCTGAGGATGGCCGTTGCGGGCTTACGAAACTCGTCCGCATGCTCAGGCGTATAGCCTGGTAACATCTCGGCGATTTCATCCATGTCGATTCTAAAGAGTTTTACGCCGGAATCACGAATAAGGTTTCTCGAAATCTCAGTCTTGCCTGAGCCGGGGAGTCCGGCCATGAAAAACCCGGCAGGCTCGGCTTCGGGCTCCGCACCCGACGAAGCGAAGAGTTGTTTGACTAGTTGTTTTTTGTCGATCATGTTAGCACCTTACTACAAGATGGTCATAATTGCAACCCCTGTGATTTGGTTTACTTATGTCGTGACGTAGATGTCGCTTGCGAGGTGTCGTCTAAGCTATTCTATGCCCCCTTGTTCCTGCTCGCATTGGCTCGCAGGAACGGGGCGCATTATTCCAAAGGGTGGCGTTGGGAACAAGAACCTGCACCGGAACAACCAGGCAGCAGCAAAACGTCAGTCACTACTCAGCCATCAAGCATCTTATAGACATTCCAACACCACGGATATTGATGTTATCGTTCGAGTATACATTCGTCGAATTCAAGCTCATGTAGTATATCCCGTTACTATTGTAGTAAGTAGACGACCACCAGTAGCCGTAGCTACCCTGATTGCTCGCCGAGCTAGCGAGATAGCTGCCCGACAAAGGAACAGATAAATTGTATTGTAAGCTATTAGTATTTGTTGCATTACTCCCATACTTTTGAGAGAGAGTATAGTATTCTCCGTCACCACCAGTAGGCATTCTCCAGTTAGCTGGACAGATGTCTTGCGGAGCATCAATAATTGTATCTGGTATATCTACACCGCTATCTTTCGTATAACAGTAGGTGCCAGTACTAGCAGCACAAAAATTGTAATAGATACCTACTTTAGCCCGACCATTAATTGAAGTTGGACCATAAGATGTGACGAAAGTATCTTTACTAGTATTATTAATTCGTGGTCGGATAAGACTATTATAACTAGTAGCGAAATCATCTACTACATTAGCTATCGCTACGCTGCTCCATCCAGCTATAGTACTGCCGCCATTCAGGAGATTATCGATGGCTTCTTGAGTAGCGTTAGTGTTTGATACATTCATATTGGACGCAGTAGTTGGGTCAGTTGGATCAAGGGCTAGATTGTCCAGCATCCAGCAGTTGCCATCTTTGAGTCTAGCTACATGGTAGGTGTTACCGTCACGTTCATCAGTCAATGTGTAGACTTGTCCTTCTGGAAGGTCTTCGGAACAGTAAGTTACTTCCTGCATAGTAGTAGCGGTATCTAGAGATTTCGGAATGGTTGGCGCAGCGGCATCAGCAGGATGGACTAGAACGTAAATTACTTGTCCAGAATATGTATCGGCAGCTTGAGTTTTAGAAATGTAAGCGGCATAAGTAGTAGTAAGCTTAACTCCACCAGTAGTTTCAGTCATGTCGGTACCAGAGTTCTTATGAGCTACTTTAACGTATTCATTTGGGACTACGTGATATTGTGAAAAAGGAGCCTGAGTAGCACCGGATTCTGCTTGGCTAGGCAGTGCCTCGTTAGGAGCAGAATCAATGGTAAAGGCATTATCAGCTGTAGTATCTCCACTATCCTGAGTCATAGTGAGTTTCATAGCCCAGTTAGATACGTCTGGGTTACTAGCAGTTGTTGCTATACCGGATTCTATAGTTGCATTGTTACTTGCAGTTGTTCCTACTAGTTTATTACTATTTGCTCCTCCTACTTCATTTCCGGTATATCCTGCTGCATAGATAGCGAATCCTTCATTATCATTACAGAATGCATGAAGTACTGTAGAACCTATATCATGGTCATATAGTCCATTATTAATATTGGCATTATGGGATTGCATACCAGTGCCAGACATAGTACAGGAGACTGGAACGGTGATGTTGATTTGGTCTACGACGGAAGTATCATCGGCGGAGACAGTACTAGAGACTAGGATAGTACCAGAAAGTAAGCTAAGAGAAACTAGTCCTAATGGAATAAGGTTGATAGAGTTTAGGATATTTGATTGGATTGTTTTCATAATATGATTGATGACCTTTCTTATATGCTATTTTACCATAATCATTATGTTTATTGTAATATATATATATATATATATCAAGAGGGATTGCAAAAAAATAGCGGAGTAAAAATGGGAGCAATGTAGTGCTCCCGAGGAAACTGGATGCTAACCACAAGCTTTAGTGCTTGGTGGATTTGTCGGTGATAGAGATGCCGCCGAAGCCGCCAGCGGCGTCGAGGTAGATGGTGTGTTTGCCTTTTTCGCGGTCGGACTTGCGGTCGTCGGAGATGCCGCCAAAAATAAAGCCGGAGCGGGATTTGACGATGACGTCTTCGGGGACTCGGATGTCAATGCCACCAAAGAGTGCGAAGGCCTTGATAACGGTGTCTTTGGTGAATCTGGCATGGGAGAGGTCGAGGTCGACCCCGCCAAAGACGGCGACGAGGTTGGAGCCGGTGAAGGTTTCGTCTTTGTACGTGCGTTCGCTACCGGAGAAGATGGCCATTTGGGAGTCGAGACTTTTGCCGTCGCCGGTTTCTTTGACTTTTTGTTCGACTTCTTTGTCGTTGTCACTGTGGAAGATGGTTCTTAGGATGATGCCGAGGCCGATTAGTACGAGGAAGACGGGGAGAATGATTTTCCAGGCCATGTCGTAGGTGATGACTCTTTGAGCGGCAAGAAGGAGAATGATGCCGGCGGACAGGAAGCCGACGCTGGCGAGTTTGTCCTTCTCGGTGAAGATGCTAACGACAGATGGGATGATGATGAATAATGTCCACCAGCCGTCGAAGAAAATGTCGAAGTCGAACCAGCCGATGGCGCGACAGGCGAAAATAATACCGAGTGCCATGATGGCGACTCCCCAGATGATTGGTCTTGCTTTTTTCATGGTAAATAGTCCTTTGTTTAGTTCTAGGTATATTATACCATTAACGAACTAAATCGTACCAATATGGAAGGCTTCATGTTTGGCGAAGATTGGGTTTCTAGCGAGTTGCGCAGAGAAGCTGATAGATATGGTATAATCGGGGCAAGGTGGGGCGTACTTTAGGAAGGTGGTGAAAACATGTCTAATGTTTATGCACCGAATGAACAAACGATGTTTACGTATCTCAGGGGGCGACTGGATGGACCGGGGTTCGAGCAGTCCCGCGCGGCTTTGGTGTTTGCGAGGAAGGCTCATGCCGGGCAGACCCGCAAGGGCGGTGCGCCGTATATTGTCCATCCCCTGTCGATGGCGTGCGATGCGATTGCGTGCAAAGGCGCAACTGATGAGATAATCGCGACGATACTACTACATGATGTATGCGAGGATTGCAATATTCCGCTGTCGGCTTTGCCGGTAAATGAAGTGGTAAGGCGCGGAGTGAAACTGATGACGATTCGCCCGTTTCAGGGCGAAGACAAGCTTGAGACGAAGCGGCGATATTTTAACGAATTGCTGGACTCGAAGGAGGCAGTAATTTGCAAGGCGTTTGACAGGTATGCAAATCTGAACGATGCCGAAGGGGCTTTGTCGGAAGAAGCAATTGTGAAAAACATTCACGAAACGCATGAGCTGTTGATGCCTGTGCTGAAGGAAGCAAAGTATGAATACCCGGAGCTGTCGGATATGATGCATACGATACGCACTGCACTGAAACGAACGTTGGTAATGATGGCAAGATATCATAATGTTACGTTAGAGTGATTGATTCCCCACCCCATAGCCCCTCCTGAGGGGCTATTTTTTGTTGTGAAGGTCGAGCTGAGTGTAGGGAATGGAGATGTGGTGAGTTTCCAGAGTGGTGACGATGATGCGCAAGGCATCGCGGCGGGCTTGGAGTTTGTCGGCGGGGTCGGAGACTATCTTAAGGAGATATTGGAGAGAGGAATCAGCTAGCTCGGTGAGACCGAGGTAGGAGGCTTCGGAGATTCTAGGTGACTTCTGAATGGATTTGACAATCTCAGCGATGACGGCTTCGGCCTCGGCGACGGGGAGTTCGTAGGGTAATGGAACTTTGATAAAGGTATTGCCGGAAACTACGTCGACTTGGTCGATGTTGCGGTTCGCGATGGAGACGGTGTTGCCGGTCGCGATGTCTTCGAGCTTGGTGGTCTTGAGACCGACGGCGATGACTTTGCCAGTGAGGTCGCCGTATTTGATGATGTCGCCGACGCGGTAGTAATTATCGGAGATGATGTCGAAACCTTTGATGATGTCTTTCAAGGCGTCTTGAATGGCGAAGCCGAGCACGATACCAATGATACCGACGCCGGCGAGCATTGAGGTAACGTCTACGCCAAAAATCTGAAGGACGACAAGCGTAGTTAGGATGATGAGGATATATTTGATGACGCTTCTGAGCATCCTGAGGAAGGTGCGGTTTTTCTTGTTGCTGAAGACTTTGGCGTTTTGCTGCTCGCGCGAGGTGATGATACGAGAAATAATCGTATAGATGAGGGTGCTTACTAAAACAACTACAATTGACCAGAAGATGCGTTGAACCCAAATGTTTTCGATGATGTTTGCTAGTGTTTTCATAACTAAATTAAACCATATATGCTAATACTTCGTTGATAAGTGGCAAGTCGCGGCCGCGCCAGGATTCGCGGACTTCGCCGTTATTCCCTAGCGCCATGATGGTGGGGTATTCGACTACGTCGTAGGCTTCACAGAAGCTAGGATTGCGATCGGGATCCATGGTTTCGATTTCCCTGCCGGTCTGGCGACGAATGTTCTCAAGCCACTCGTCGACCGAGCGAGTGTAGTCTTGATTATCTCGATAAATGCATACAATTCTCATGGTGTTACCGTTTCCCTTCGGCGGGTCCTGCCGCCGCTTCTTCCCCCGCTCGGCTCTCGCGGGGGCCCCCCTTCAGCGGCGTCACCCGCCGATGTTGATCCCGCTGTTCCTTGAGGATAGTCTCGAAATCCTCAAGAGTCTTGAATTCACGGAAGACAGAGGCGAAGCGGACATAGGCGACTTCGTTGACGGCGGCGAGAACATCGAGGACGGCTTCGCCGATTTGGCGACTGGTGATCTGGTCGGTGCCGTAGGAATATAGTATATCGGTGGCGCGGTTGACGACGTCTTCGATTTCGAGTTCGGAGTTGAAGAATTTGCCGACACTGCGACGGACGGCGAGCAGAAGCTTGTCGCGGTCGTAGATTTCTTTGTTGCCGCTACGCTTGGTGACGGTGAGTTGTGGCATTTCGATGCGCTCGTAAGTGGTGAAGCGGCGGCCATCGGGCGACTCGCGGCGACGGCGAATCATCTTGCCGTCGACGGTCTCGCGGCTCTCTAGGACTTTGCTATCTCCGATTCTATATCCGTGATCCATGCGCGCCTAAAGCCTCCTTGTGTGATTATTTCCTGCGTTTCTTGAAACGCTCGCGAAGAGAAGGCGGAACATCCATATCGTCATCCTCAGGGGCTGGTTCTGGCTCGGGGGTGGGCTCGTTCTTGATGGATTCCCACATGTTGGACTTCGACTCGAGAGCGAAATCCTTCGGAGCGGCGGAAGGAGTCTCGTTCTTGACGTCTTCGACTGGCTGCTCGGAGGCTGGTTCGTTATAGTAATCGGAATCAAAACCAGTAGCAACAACGGTGACGATAATTTCATCTTCGAGTTCTGGGCGGATGCTGGCACCAAAGATGATGTTCGCATCTGGCGAGACGGCGCCGGTAATGACTTCGGCGGCTTCTTGAATCTCGCTCATGCTCATATCGTAGCCACCAGCAACGGAGAATAGAACACCGCGGGCGCCTTCGATTTTGACTTCGATGAGAGGAGATTCGACAGCCTGCTGGGCGGCGATGACGGCGCGGTTCTCACCGCTGGCACGGCCGATACCCATGAGGGCGGAGCCGGCGTTCTTCATGATGGCTTTAACATCGGCGAAGTCGAGGTTGATAAGTGAATGCTCAGTGATAAGCTCGGAAATGCCCTGGACGCCTTGACGGAGGACATCGTCGGCGATTTTGAAGGTCTCTAGGAGTGGGGTGCGAGGGTCGATGGTCTGGAGTAATCTGTCATTCGGGATAGTGATAAGGGCGTCGACCTGACGGGCGAGCTTGTCAATAGCGACATCGGCATTAGCCTTGCGGCGGGCACCTTCAAATGTAAACGGCTTGGTCGCAACACCGACAGTGAGGATATCCTTCTTGCGGGCTTCCTCGGCAACAATCGGACCAGCACCAGACCCAGTACCACCACCGGCACCGAGCGTGATGAAGACCATGTCGGCACCATCGAGTGCCTTCTCGATGGCTTCCCTGCCTTCCTCGGCGGCTTCGCGACCCTTCTCGGGATCGCCACCGGCACCGAGACCTTTACCGATGTGGACCTTGACATCGGCTGGTGAATGATGTAACGCCTGGGCATCAGTGTTAATCGCAACGAATTCTACGCCAGAAAGACCGACTTCCTTCATGCGCTCCACTGCTGAACCACCGGCGCCACCTACACCTACTACTTTAATACTTGCTTTACTTTCCACCTCTGTTGGTTTAACTTCTGGCATAATATACCTCGCTTAATTTATTACTAGTATACACCTGATTTTGGGTTTTATCAAGGGGTTTATTTTGGGTAATTCTATTCCGAAAAAAAATATAAGTGCGGGAAATTCGGAATAGATTCTCTTAGACCTGAGGTAAGACTGGAATCGCGAAAATCATGAGATTTCTGGTCTTTCACGATTTCAAACCAGTCACATGATTCGCTAGGAGTGAACTTTAGCTAGACAAAAAAGAAAGGGCTTGGCCTAGCTCAGTTCAGAACTAGGTCGCCCTTTCAGTACTTTGATTATAGCATAGTTATTTCGTGATGTCTATAACTTTACCGCTCTTTTCTATGATTATTATGCGGTGCATACCTCTAGTAGTTACAAACAGGTCAATAATAATATTTTCTGCATCTATAGAATCAGAGCTGATGTTTCTCAAGTCAAAGATAGCCCTGCCGTCAGCTTGTCTTTTAGCCTTCTTAAACCTGTTCTTGATAGTGTTCTCGTTAGCACCAACTGGCCCCTTCATTTCCCAAAAAGTTCCCATCATTAGAATATCGGGATTGCGGGAACCTGGAATATTGGATGGGATAATTGTTTCGATATCTAAGCCATATTTAGTTAAATGTCTAATTGTCTTTTTCTCATGAGGCAATGGCTCTGTCCCATTATACTTCGCTCGTCCACGTCTGCCGTTTTTCGGAATGACTAATTCAGTCTTTTTGATTTTGGGTCTTTTTTGCTTCGCCATGCCAGTAATCCTATCACGGATGAGAGTCTTATTCAACCCCCTATTAAACGAGTCTATTCCGAAGAAACGTGTGATGTACGGAAAATTCGGAATAGATTATCTAGGTGTCACTGCCTCTCCGGGTCGCTAAGGCGACCGCGGGGAGGTAGTAGAAATTACTTATGAGGTATTCCAATCTGCTGGGACAACGTGTATGGCCGGCTAGCAGGGCTAGCTCCCTATCAAGCAACGGACCGAATAGCCAGTATCCTTAGAATCATAATCGCTACCTGGAGTTAAATCGGATACACCTAAGAGCAGAATGTAAACGTTATTACCACCATCCTTAGAAGAGGCGGACCAGTACATCCCGCGGTAGCCCCTATTATTGTTATCATTGCCAACCCAATTCCCAGAGTAAACAAAGTTATTGGGGAACCTACGAAACTTATTAGAGTTTATTTGGTTACTGCTTGTAGCACTCATCCGATTCGCTAGGTAATAAAAACCACCTTTAGTATTTCCGATATTAGTTCCGGAAGTTCCAGTATTGCCGTATGGTAGTTTCCAACCAGCTGGACAAAGATCGCCATCTGTCGGAATACTGGTGGTAGGTGTGCTATCGGTGCCGTATCCTGCAGTAGCCGAATACCAGTTGTAGTAATTACCATAACTATAAATGGCATTATTGAAGCTAGCATGATCATTGGTCGAAGTGAAAGTGATCGTTTGGGTTTGAGATGGAGTGATGTTCGTCACTGTATTATTAGTGTTTAACATGGATTGGTTGTAACATGTAGGATATGAGCTTTCACACCAGCTACTAGAAGTAGCGGAGAGATAGTTGGATTTAATAGCGAGCGAACTATCGTCATTGGAAACATTGGTAATAGGCAAAGTAGAATTAGTACTCTTGATATTGGTATTAGTGGTAGAAAGTTCCGAAGAATCATCTAAACGTAAGTTCTCCACCATCCAGCAGTTCTCATCAGCGAGTTTCGCGATAGTATAGACATTGCCATCACGTTGGTCAGTTAATGCGGTAATACTATTCTTAGCTACGGTGAGCTTACCAGTAGCAGTATCATAAGTGGTAGCAGTCATAGCGGAACAGCCGGTCCAGTTTTGTAGATATACGGGGCTACCATCATCTGTTTCAGCTGGAGCCCAGATGGCATAAAGGGTAGTAATGGGCGTACCGTTATAGGGCGGTGCAGTAATAACTTCATTTGGCCCCCAGATTTTGGCATCATTGGTTGTATCGTTATCCGTGAGTTTGTCCCAAGCATTAGAGTCTGTACTCCAGCCTACAAAACCGTAGCCTGCGCGCTTGAAGTTAGAGGCGAAGAGATCAAAAGTATCGCCTTCAGCTACGTTAGTATGAGCTACGGTCTTAATGCCGGTAGATGTGTTAGTAGAACCCATACCAGTATCGTCATTGTCAGAACCATTACCATCATATTGGACAGTATAGATTGGGACCCAGTGAGCATAGAGAGTGATGCCACTGCCTACACTGGAGCCTGCTGGGACGGTGTACGTGCTACTGACTCCGTATTCCGTACCGGTGCCGTCGGCGCTAGTGTTCCAACCAGTAATCTTCCAGCCAGTGAGAGTCCATTCGTTGTAGGCAGCGAGGGTGCCGGTTTCAGTGCCAGTGCTGGGGTCGTTGGTTAGATTAATCTTTTGTTTGCTGGTACGGTTTGAGGCAGTTGTTGTACAGTTGGTGTTAGCACTGGCATAAGTCTGACAATTATTCACGTAGGTAATAGTGTATTGGGGGATCCATTGAGCGTAAAGAGTAAGCGAATCATTATAGGCAACACTGTTAGGAGCGGTAAAGGTAGTATAAGCAGAGTAGGAAGTACCAGTGCCATCTGGCTCTGTGTTCCAGCCTCTAAATGCTGTATTTGCGGGCGCAGTAAAGCTATTGCTCTTCAATGTAATTGTTTCTCCTGCAGCTACGGTCTGGCTGGCTGTAGTACCCGTACCACCATTGGCATCGTAATTAATAGTTAGGTTGTTTTTCCAGATAGCGTAGAGAGTTTTGGTTTCACCATTGTTCCCTGGGAGATTGTTGAGAACTTTGTCGGCAGTGGCGTAATCTGCAGTAGTGGCAGATTGGTTTTCGCTCCAGCCGTAGAAGGTACGAAGAGAATCAATAACGGGTGTTTTATAGTCGCCGGTGATGAGTGAGCGGGAGCAGACTGGACCAATCATGGTATCACCATTAGAGTCTAGACCTGTAATGACAGCATAGTAGCCATAGCCACCACCAACACCACCGCCATCGGATTTGAAGGCGAAGGTTACAGTATCACCATTGATGTCGCCTTCTAGAGTAGTTTTAGTAGTACCACCGTACTTACCATTGGTACTGCCAGTACCGGTCCATTTAACACCAGTACTGTAATTACTGCCTGCGGTATAGCTGGGATAGTTCCCTTCCCAGAAGCTGACCCAGTCATAGCCGGTAGATTCGCCTTCGTAGGTAAGTGCGATGTGGAGTTTGGAAGCACCTGGAATAGTGATGACTTCGTTTAGATTGGCGTTATTGGGATAATTGCCGTTTTGATTACCACTATCGTCTATGTTGGGAGTATGGGAGTATTTAGTGAGTGCTTTTATAGAATCATAGTTAGCATAATAGACTGTGTTGGTCGTAGAGGAATCGCTAAAGGATAGGCCATTGGCGTTAAAGTCTACCGTCATTGGTGTAACTTGTTCCCATTGAGCGTAAAGAGTGATGGTTTGACCGATAGTGGTTAGATTAGTAACCGAGGCACCATCCGCATAGTCAGTGCCAGAACCATCCGGTTCAGTGTTCCATTTGACGAAGCGGTAGGCGGCGCTAGAAGTGGCGGGACGCTGGAATGAATTACTATTCAATTGTGTAGCCTCATCTACTGCAATGGCTTGATTAGCCATGGTACCAGTGACCGTATCGGTAGTGTTCGCATCAAAATGGATGGCATAGAGATTGCTTGGAACTGTACACCTAATACTGTAGCCGTCGTACTTATTGTAGTCACCGCTACCTGGGGACACGCTGGAACTATCCAGCTGCAGGCGGTACGAATAGCGGTCACTGTTCACAGTAGACGACCAATAGTAGCCGCGCTCCCCTCTACCGCCCGTTGACGATGAAACGAAACTGCCGGAGTAGAGGAAGTTATTTGGGAATGTACGCCAACGTAGAGAAGCCGATGCTGAGCGTTGGCCCACTCCTGTACCACCCATTATTCTGTCTAAGTAAGAGAACCCTCCGACTTTGTTTGCTGCATCGGCTGCGCCTTGTTCTATATCACCAGTACTGGTATTGCCTAGTGGCAACTGCCAGCCAGTTGGGCAAATGGAAGTGGTATTATGGTCACCACTGGAATAATAAGTAGTATCTGCTATAGCTGCGTGCCAAGTGTAGTAGTTGCCATAGCTATACATACCTGCAGTTGTGTTGTCGCTAGTGAATGTGTTGCTAGTGGGGTTCTGTGGTCTATCATTAGCATTTGCTGGAGTATTGAGGTTATTATAACGTGGTATACGATAGGCTGGGTAGTAGTCGTATGTACCGATATCTATGCTGGCAGTACCTTCCTGAGTGCCGCTATAGTATAGACTATTTGCGATAGCAGAATAAGAGAAGTTGGCGGATTCTGCATCAGCTAGACCTGAGAAGTTACCGTAAGTAGTAGATGTACCGTAACCTTGAGCGAGGGCTTGTTTCTCTGGAGTTCTGGTGTCTTCGGCTTCTAGGCGTAAATTCTCAATCATCCAACAATTGCCATCGGCGAGCCTGGCTACGGCATAGGTGTCGTGGTCGCGCATATCGGTTAAGGCGGTGACGGAGTTTTTAGTGAGGTCTAGGGCTCCGGTGGTAGAGTCGTAGGTGGTAGTGTCTAGGTTGGCACAACCGGCCCAGCCTTGGAGATTACCTTGGCTTTGTAACCAGACAGCATAGAGCTTGACGATACCATCATTATCTGTGTCATTGTCTATGAAGCCTTCTGGTAGGGTAACGGATTCTTGTGGACCATAGACGATTGGGTTGTTGGTATTGTCATTATCTAAGAGCTTTGTTCCGGCATCTTTGTCTAGACTCCAACCAGCAAAGCCGTAACCGTCTCTACTAAAGTTAGAAGCGATTAAGTTTACTTTATTACCATCCTTTACGCCAGTATGAATAACGCCAGTACCTGCTGCACCCATAGTTCCCTCGTCAGCATTGTTACCATCATAGGCGATGTCTACTATGTTACATAGTGGGTTCATGGTGAGGTAATAAGTAATGGTGCCATTATTACCCATGCTATAGGTACCTGGATCTACTGTATTGTCAGTCTTGATACCATAGTAGATAGGAATGGTTTCTGAAGTTACATTGGTAGTTTGAGAGATAGTTCTGATACTGGATGCAGTAGTAGAGAGTGGAGAGAAGACAGTAGAAGACGTAGCATTGTTAGTGAGAGTGTAACCCCATTTGTTAGTATTATTAGTACTATCTAATGCTGATGTACCATCTACGGCAGTGTAGGCTGCGGTTTTAGTAGAGTCACCATTAAGATAAAGGTTAGTAGAGG
>CAMNPZ010000008.1 GCA_946548715.1 uncultured Candidatus Saccharibacteria bacterium | reverse complement strand
AAAATATGTGGTTTCGTTCTTTTCGATTGTCAGTTATGCTCTTAACATCGTGACAATAGTCTTACTAAGCAATTTTAATATTTCGATTCAGATGTTAAAACTAGTGAGCACATTGCTATTTGTGATTAGACCAGTTTTACAGAATATCTATGTGAGAAAAAAGTACAGAATTAATCTAAAGGAAGGCGATAAGAAGTACGTTATCGAGCAAAAGTGGGATGCATTAGCCCAACATATTGCCTCTGTAATACATAGCAATACCGATGTGGTCGTATTAACTCTTTTTAGAAGCCTTGCAGAGGTATCCATATATTCCGTTTATGTTATCGTGATTAATGGAATCAAAAAAATTACCACTATGTTTTATGATAGCATTAGCTCTGGATTCGGTGATATGATTGCAAGAAAGGAAGTAAAGAAGCTAGGTGAAATATTCAATATTGCTGAATCTGTTTTTTTCACTTTTATTGCTATTATTTTCTCCTGCACTGTTTTACTTATTACTCCATTCGTAAGTGTTTATGCTAATGGGATAACTGATACGGATTATATTCAGCCTATATTTGGGTATTTGATTGTTATAGCTGAGCTGTTTAGTACCCTGCGGTTCCCGTATAGTTCGATAACTCTAGCTTCTGGTCATTATAAGCAGACCCGAAACGGCGCCATTGTTGAATGCGTGACAAATATTGTGATATCGGTTATCTTGGTAGCTCAATTTGGGCTAATTGGTGTTGCAATCGGAACAATGGTCGCTATGTTTATTAGGACTTGTGAATTCATTTACCATTCTGGTAAGTATGTTTTGAACAGGAAGATAACGGTACCTATCAAAAAAATAGTAGTTTTAGTTCTTGAAATGATAATTGTAGTTCTGCTGTCCAATGTTTTGCCATTCTGCGCCAATGATAATTATATCCACTGGGCGATAAACGCATTTGAGGTTTTGGTGCTATCTTGTGCAATATGCTTACCGATAAATATTATTTTATATCGCAATGATTTTAGACAACTTAAGACACTGTTCGGCAGGGTATTCAAAAGAAGAGAGAGTCCCAAGAAAGAAAGGGGTAATCAATAATGAAAAAGATTGTTATTATTTCCGTTTACTTTGGAGAATTCCCTAGGCATTTTGATTTGCTTCTGAAATCGATAGAAAAGAATCCTACAATCGATTTCCTAATCTTTACGGATCAAAAAGCATCTTCCAATATGAAAAATTTGAAATATGTTAATATTAGCTTAAAGGATTTAGACAAGAGGATAAAGAAGAAACTGGGGCATGAATTTGGGGTAAAAAGACCTTATAAGTGTTGTGATTTTAAGCCTGCCTACGGAGTTCTATTTGGCGACTATATAAGAAAGTATGATTTTTGGGGTCACTCTGATTTGGATTTGATTTTTGGAGATATAAGAAAGTTTATTACGGAAGAGATACTGGATAATTATGATAAAATTTTACCTTTGGGACACTTGAGTTTATATCGGAATACCACGGAGATTAATAGCAGATATATGGGTGATGGGGCATCTTGCGGAAGCTACGATGAAGTGTTTTCTAACGAAAAAAGCTATGCTTTTGATGAATGGAATGGTATCATGGACATATACTATAAAAATGGTTTTTCTTTTTACGACAAGAGGCTGTTTGCTGATATATCAATTCTGAGAAAACGTTTTACTCTAGCTTTAGACGATAAAAATTACAATCAACAGGTGTTTTATTGGGAGGATGGGCATGTCTATAGGGCTTTCATGGAAGGTGGTACTGTAAAGAAGGATGAATTCGTCTATATACATTTCAAACAAAGAAAGTATTTGGATAATAAAGATGTTAAAGATGATTCAAATGGGTTTTATATATGTGATAAGGGTTTCATTTTCAAGGAAAAAGGTTTGCCTAAGAAAACTGATATTAAAAAATATAATAGGTTCCGCGGGATCCTTTACGAATTCATCGAGACTAGATTCTCACTGTTAAAGATTAAGATGGAAAATGTGAGAAAGCGAGTTATTAAATGATTACTAAAAGTTTTCCAAAATCTAAGAACCTTGAGAATGGAAGATTCAATGACATTGCCTTTATTAAGACCAATATGATGATTTGTGTCGTTCTGTGCCATGCGACCGCATTTTTTACTGGCAACTGGTTTAGTGTATATACTCCAGTTTATAGTGCTGGCTATTTAGCTTCTTTTTCAGATTTTCTGGGGTTTTTCCATATTCAGTCCTTCACGATGGCTTCAGGCTTTTTATTCTATTATTTAATACTGAAGAAGGGAAGATACGATAACCCTAAGAAGGACATAAAAAAACGAGCACAAAGACTATTGGTACCATATTTATTCACCAGTGTTCTTTGGGCAATACCGATTGGAGCGATGTTTTTTAATTATTCTTGGGGTGATATTATTAACAAATATGTTTTGATGACCGGGCCGGCGCAATTGTGGTTTCTAATAATGCTATTCATCGTTTTCGTGTTTTTTGTGTTAATTGGAAAGAAGATAAAGCTATCATTTAGAAATCTCGTACTAGTGTATATTGTCACTACTACTATCGGAAGTTTATTGTCTATGGCGCATCTTAATTATTTTCAAATACCTATTTCTGTGAGATACATTTTGTTCTTTTATCTTGGCGGGTATATTTACAAGAATCGGAAAGCAATCTCGTGGAAACAAACGATCATGATGACGCTTATGGCTGTGGGGTTGTATGCTTTGGTTGCTCGTCTTGGGAATTCGGATAAGAACATTATTAAATGTGGGATTAGTTTTATTGAACCCCTAATAAGCCTACTTGCTGTTTCAGTGAGTTATTTCTTGTGCAACCGTTTAGTTTTAAAAAATGGCGGAATTGTACGGAATCGGTTTTATCGATTATTAGAGGATAATAGTTTTGGAATTTATTTGTTCCATCAGCAGAATATTTATTTTACAATTGCGTTGCTAAATGGGTTGGTACATCCAATAGCCCAGGCACTACTATCATTTGTGATTGCGATGGTGGTGTCAGTATCGATGAGCTTCATTTTGAAAAAATGGCGGATGACTAGATGGATGTTTGGACTTTAGCGATTAATTCTGTCATCAAAAATCGAAGATTGTAATAGGCGGGCGGAATCTAGTGTCATTCTGTTCCGTTATGATATAGGTATATATAGATAAAAAAAATTGATTTTGGAAAGAAGCCAATATCGATTACGGGGGGCGGTAGGGTTTATTGGATGGGTGTTTGTGAAGCGAGTATGCGAAAACAGACTTTAATTTGACTTCGATTGTTTCGATATATTTCATTAAGATGTTGCGTAGTTCGTGATCGAAATTGTAAATGTCGATGATGTTTTGAAAGGTTGCGCTTTCATGAAAAACATCATTTGTGCGAAGTGTTAATGAGTAACCGCTGACGCGATAATAGTTGTTTTCTAATAGAAACGTTTTAGCAATATCCTCGTTTTCTATGTTGAGACCACAGGATTAATGTAATTCAATTTGTCCTTCGATTGTTTTGAATTCCTTAAGCATTTTACCTCACAAACAGAACTCCTCCAGGTGTGCTGGCCGTAACCAAGCCTGGAGGAGATGTTGGCTTTATTATAGCATGCTTTGCCATGATAGTCGATCTCGTAATTAAAATGCTAGTTAAAAATAATCACAAAGAGAGGGGAAGTTGTTGACATATCTGAGCTTCTCTGATACTCTTTAGATATAAAGGTACTAAAGATACTTCATTGTATACAATAGGCCTTTGAGGGCGACCTCGTTCTTGATTGAACGGGGCCAAGCTCTCTTTTTTTGTCTTCGCGTTTTTTTGAATTAGCATAAGTGCTTGGCGGGGGTTGAAGTATGGGTAAAGGTATGGTGGGGTGTTTTGTATGAGAAAAGGAAATATTACCCCTAATGGTGTTGTTTTGGAAAAACATGAGTATAAAACAATATAATTATTTCCAAAAATGGGAGAATACCTGACTTTGTGAAAGAATGAACTATAATGATAGTTAATGAGGGCAGGACCTGCATTGGATATATGCGGGATACCGCCCTCTTTTTGTGGTATAATATGATTTATGGAAAAAACTGTTGATTTTGGTGAAAAAACTATTTTAATTACTGGGGCGGCGGGGTTTATTGGTTGGTATCTCGCGAAACGAGTTTGCGAGGAGAATCCTCAGGCGAAGGTGATTGGATTCGATTCGGTCAACGATTACTATGATGTGACGCTAAAAGAATACCGTCTGAAAGACTTGGAGCAATTTGCTAATTTTGAATTTATCAAAGGTAACTTAGCGGACAAAGAAGCCGTGACGGCGGTGTTTGAAAAATACCATCCGGAAATCGTAGTAAACCTAGCGGCGCAGGCCGGTGTGAGATATTCCATCGATCATCCGGATGCCTATATCGAGTCGAATCTGATTGGGTTCTACAATATCCTGGAGGCTTGCCGACACTACCCGGTAGAACACTTAGTATACGCCTCGTCGTCTTCCGTGTACGGCGGCAACAAGAAAGTGCCATTTTCAACCGACGATAAGGTAGACAACCCAGTAAGTCTATATGCCGCAACGAAGAAATCAAACGAACTCTTGGCACATGCGTATTCAAAGTTATACAACATCCCGTCGACGGGGTTAAGATTCTTCACGGTATACGGGCCAGCGGGGCGACCAGACATGGCATATTTCGGATTCACGAACAAACTGATTAAGGGTGAAACGATTCAGATTTTCAATTTCGGAAATTGTAAGCGAGATTTCACCTATATCGATGATATTGTAGAGGGCGTGATGCGAGTGATGGCGAAGGCACCGGAGAAGAAAGACGGCGAAGATGGATTGCCACTGGCGCCATATGCTGTATACAACATTGGCAATTCAAATCCGGAGAATCTGTTGGATTTTGTACAAATATTGCAGGAAGAGTTGATCCGGGCTGGCGTGTTACCAGAAGATTATGATTTCGAATCGCACAAAGAGCTCGTACCGATGCAACCGGGCGATGTACCGGTAACCTATGCAGATACTTCGGCACTCGAGCGAGATTTTGGCTTCAAGCCACACACCTCACTCCGAGAGGGCCTCAGAAAGTTTGCGGAATGGTACAAGGAATTCTACGCCTAGGCACGATGAGCCAAATGATGGACTTGTTATGTTTAGTTGACCGGATTGGGGTTATAGTGTATAGTATATATAATATATAGTAAATAATTTTAATTGGAGTTATTTTCATGAAAATTGCCGTTGCTGGTACTGGTTATGTTGGTTTGTCGCTTGCGACTTTGTTATCCCAGGATCATGAGGTAGTAGCGCTTGATATAGTGCCCGAAAAAGTCAAGATGGTGAATGATTTTATTTCGCCGATTCAGGATGAATATATCGAAAAGTATTTCGAAGAAGCCGCGAAGGGCGAACGAACTTTGCATCTCAAGGCAACTTTAGACTGGGAAGAAGCCTTTCGCGATGCGGATTACGTCATTATTGCTACACCGACCGATTATGATAGCGATAAAGATTTCTTCAATACGAGTTCGGTTGAAGATATCATAGAGAAAGTGATTTCGCTGAACAATCCCAAGACAAGCATAGTTATTAAGTCAACGATTCCAGTAGGCTACGTTAATACGGTGCGTCGCAAATACGAAATTGACAACATTTTCTTTTCACCAGAATTCTTACGTGAGGGTAGAGCTTTATATGATAATTTATACCCGTCGCGTATTATTGTTGGTTCGTATTCGGAAGAGGCTCAGAGATTTGCAGAATTGCTACGCAATGCCGCACTTGCGGATGATGTCCAAATACTAGCTATGGACAGCAAAGAAGCCGAAGCGGTCAAGCTTTTTGCAAATACTTATTTGGCCCTACGGGTAGCGTATTTCAACGAATTGGATACTTATGCCGAGGTGAAGGGAATTGATCCCAGAAGTATCATCAATGGCATCTCGCTAGATCCACGAATCGGCACGCATTACAACAACCCATCATTCGGTTATGGTGGTTATTGTTTACCAAAGGACACCAAGCAGTTACTAGCTAATTATAAGGGCGTACCCCAAGATCTAATTAGAGCTATCGTAAAAGCCAACATCACACGTAAGCAGTTTATTGCGGATGAAGTCATGGCGACTAGTCCGAAAGTGATTGGTGTTTATCGCTTGACGATGAAGTCAGATTCGGACAATTTCCGCGATGCGGCAATTCATGATATTATCAAAATCTTCAAAGAGCATAGGAAAAAAGTACTAATTTACGAACCGACATTGAAGACCGATGAGTACAACGGTACGGAAGTAACAAAAAGTCTCAAAAAACTCAAGGAGGAATCGTCAATTATTCTGGCTAACCGAATTGAACCAGAGCTCGAAGATATAAGAGACAAAGTCTACACGAGGGATTTGTTCTCGCGTGATTAAAAGGAGGTGGATGAAAGAAAGCACGCACAAAACCGATGACAACAGCACGCGCTGGATAATGAGCGGTTTTGGGGTTATATTGACAATAGTGCAAGCCATAACCTCGGTTATGCTGATATTCTCATTAATTAATACCAATATTCTCGGTGGCGCAATATTAGCTTTGCTAATTGGTGCGATGGTGGCACTGCTAACGATTAGCATCATAGAGCTCGTCATTCGCCAACGAGCATCCTGGATTGAGAAGATTATTTGCGCCATATTGTCAGTTGCATGTATCGCGGCTAGCTGTTTTGCGATGTCGTATACTGGTGCATTCAATGGCTTTCTCGACAAGGTAACCGAGACTAAGCCAGAAACAAAGGCCTATAGCGTAGCAGTTGAAGAAGAGAGCAGTTATCGCGAAATAACCGATCTGCAAGACAAGAATATCGGTTTCCTGACCACCGACACCAAGGCCGGTAGCGCCGAAAACTTTTTGAAAGAAAAACTGGAGTTCAAGGCTGATTATTATGATGACTTGAGCGTACTGCTCGACGTACTAAAAAACAATTTGAGCGATGCAATTGTGCTGGAAACAGACAGAATCAATGCCTTGAACGAGGCTGATGAAAGTTTAATGGATGGAACTAGGATTATTTATAATTTCGAAGTTGAGCTAGGGGATGACGCCTTAGAAGTTAGCAGGAAGACAGTAACAGAAGAGCCGTTCGTAATATATATCTCTGGTAGTGATTCAAGAGAGGGGGTTAAGGCAACGGCTAGATCGGATGTAAATATTGTAGTTGCTGTGAATCCTAAGGACGCTAAGATTCTATTGGTGTCAATTCCGCGCGACAC
Organism: uncultured Candidatus Saccharibacteria bacterium; assembly: GCA_946548715.1. Lineage (GTDB taxonomy): Bacteria > Patescibacteriota > Saccharimonadia > Saccharimonadales > Saccharimonadaceae > Nanosyncoccus. Next base: position 30,104 of record CAMNPZ010000008.1, on the reverse strand, counting down.
CTATGTGCAACTACATGATACGACCGGCATCAAGGACAAATTGACACATGCTGGCGTCTATGGTATCGAAATGAGCAAAGCAACGATTGAAGATTTCTTGGGTATCAATATTGATTACACGGTGAAAGTGAGCTTTGACACCGTGATTAAGGTCGTAGACGAGTTGGATGGAATTGATATTAATTCTGATACGGCTATGCGACTAAACACAATGAATAGAAAAGTATGCGATTTCGTAGTGGGGATGCAACATGTGGATGGCGACTGTGCCCTGCGCTTTGCTCGCGAACGCAAAACTTACGAAACCGGCGACAGACACCGCGGTGAGAACCAGCAGGAAGTGATTACCGCTATCATTAATAAGCTTTCTAGTTCGCGCGATTACATTTTGAAGTTGCCTACAATTTTGGACATTGCAGCGGATTCGTTCGAGACATCCCTGACTCGTCAAGAGATTACCGATTTTATTCGCCTGCAATTGCAAGAGCAACCAAAATGGCAGACCAAATCAATCGCCATCAACGGGACTGGCGCTATGCTGCCAACCTATAGCATGGGAGCCAATTTACCGTTATATGTGATGATACCATATCAATCGACCGTCACGGACGCCAAAGAACAGATTGACACTTATCTAGGCGTAAAAACCGAAAAAGCGAAAGATAACGCACAAAATCAAGAATAAGTCTTTAATAATTATGCTTAATATGATATTATATTCAGGAAGGAGAATATGGAAGAAATAGACATTAAGGAATATTTCAATTATTTAAAACACTATGTTTTCGCTTTTATCATAGCGGTAGTTTTGATGGTGGGCGGCATACTAGCCTACGATACAATGATTAAAAAACCAATTTACCAAGCCAACACGACCGTTGTGATTGCCAAGGCCAACGAGTCTGAAGGTTTGGCTGCAACGATTAGTGATTTGAGCGCTAGCCAGAAACTTGCCAACACCTACAGCGAAATTGCCAAAAGCGAATTGGTGCTCAATCGAACGATTGAGGAATTAGATTTACATATGTCGAGCAAAGAGCTCAGTAGTAGCATTGCGATTAAACCACTTGAGGACACTTCGATTATCAGTATCGCAGTGAAAGACCAAAACGCAACACGTGCAGCAACGATTGCAAATGGCATTGCTAAAGTATTCGCAGAGGAAGTTACCAAAATTTACAAACTGGATAACGTAAGTCAGTTGAGCGTGGCAACAACCCCTTCCGCCCCTTCCAATAATACGATGACACGCGACATCGTGCTTGCAGCAGTCATCGCCATGCTAGGCGTAGCTGGCTTTGCATTCCTAAGATTCTATCTAGATGATTCCGTGAAACATACTGATGATATTGAGAAGATGCTTGGTTTGCCAGTAACTGGCAGCATTTCGAGGAACGATTCCAAACTCAAAAACGGCAACGAGCTTATCGTGGCGCGTGCGCCTAAATCAATTGTTAGTGAAAACATCAAGAGTCTACGTACTAATCTGCAATTTACGGCCGTCGACAGGAACCTAAAAACGATACTTGTCACTAGTACTAATGCAAGCGAGGGCAAGAGCTTCGTTTCATCCAATCTAGCCATCTCTTTCGCACAAGCTGGTAAGAAAGTACTGATTATTGACTGCGACCTCCGCAAGGGGCGTCTGCATAAAGTATTCAAGATGTTTAATAATGCTGGGTTGTCTGATTTATTGGCCGATAGCTCAAAAAACATGGGTCGATACATTCGTAAGACCTCTGTTGAGAATCTCGATTTAATCACTTGCGGTACATATCCCCCCAACCCAAGCGAACTCTTGGCATCACAACGCAACAAGAAGGTCTTGGCTGGGTTGCATAACCACTACGATATTATAATACTAGATGGTGCTCCGATTGGCGGGTTGGCCGATTCTGTTATCTTGTCGAGCTTGGTTGACGAAGTGCTGATTGTTACGAAAGACGGAGCTACCTCCAAGAACGACCTAATAGCGACCCGAGATGCGCTAAGGAAAGTAGATGCAAATATCGCCGGTATCGTTTTCAACGTCGTTAACCATCGGTCCGCCAAATATTACAGCTACTACGGGGTCAAAGAATCGAAATGATAGACCTCCACTCGCACATATTACCTGGGATTGATGATGGTGCGAGAACATTGGACGAGAGTATCGATATCGTACAAGAGTTGATCAACCAGGGTGTTACTGGCATTGTGGCGACGCCACATTATATTACCGATACTCCATATACTTCGCCAAAACGAGATAACGAGATGTTACTAACCAAACTTAAGCAAGCTTTGTCGGATGCGGGAATCAGAGTTGATGTATGGCTTGGTAATGAGATTTTTATTGACCGTGATATTGTAGAATTACTGCGCAGGAATATAGTAGCAAGTTGTGCCGGCGGAAACTATGTTTTGGTGGAGTTTTCCTTAAATGAGGAGTATCCGAACTATGTTGATATTTTGGGAAATTTAACAGAGAACGGCTACAAAGTTATACTGGCACATCCGGAGCGTTATACTTTGACACAGCAAAACTATGATGTTTTGGAAGAGCTCTGCGACTTGGGTATACTGCTACAATGCAACGTCGGTAGCTTCATTGGTTATTACGGCAAGGCTGCCGAGAAACTCGCAGTGCGACTAGCAAAGGAAGACCGTATTTTTGCGCTTGGTAGCGATATCCATCATGCGCGAGGGGACAAACGAATTACGCGCGCCATGAAGAAGCTACGCAAATACTATGACACTGCAGGATTAGAATGCATCTCTGTGAAGAATCCGAGCAAAGCTGTTGGTGTGATATAATACTAGATATGGCTAAATTCAAATTGGTGTCGAAATATCAACCGACTGGGGATCAGCCGGCGGCAATTCGTCAGCTCGTCGACGGAATTAATTCTGGCATCCACGAGCAGACGCTACTTGGCGTGACTGGGTCTGGGAAGACGTTTACGATGGCTAATATTATCGAGCAGACACAGCGACCAACTTTGATATTGGCACATAATAAGACCCTAGCGGCACAACTGTATTCTGAGTTTCGCGAATTTTTCCCAGATAATGAGGTACATTATTTTGTATCATACTTTGACTATTATCAGCCAGAGGCCTATATTGCGTCGACTGATACGTATATCGAAAAGGATTCGGCGATTAACGACGAGATTGACCGGCTGCGACACGGTGCCACCGAGGCGCTACTGACTAGGCGTGATGTAATTGTTGTCTCATCTGTTTCGTGCATTTACGGTATTGGCTCGCCGAAGCATTATGAGGAGATGTCGTTGCCGATGTGGCGAGAAAAAGAAGGCTGGGTGATTGGGGCGTATGAAGGTTCTTCTGAAGGGGGTCCGGAGCGCGGCAGCGCGAGGGGTAGCGCCGGCCGCCCGTGGCGACGGGCCGGCCGGACGCGCCCCGAAGAAGAATTTTCATACGCCCCAATCACACAACTTGATTTCATTCGTCGCCTCGTCGGAATGCAATATCATCGCAATGATTTAGCGTTCGAACGCGGTAATTTCCGCGTGATGGGTGATACGATTGACTTGTATCCAGCAAATGGAGAACATGCGTACCGATTCGAGTTCGGCTTCGATACACTTGAAGATGTAAAAATAGTCGACCCACTAACTTTCGAAGTGAGAGAAAAGCCCGACCACATACATATTTTCCCAAATACGCATTACGCTACGCCAATGGATCAGCTTGAGAAGGCCCTAGTGACGATTCGGGCCGAGTATGAGGAGCGCATGAAGTATTTCGAAAAGCACCAGAAATATCTAGAAGCCCAGAGACTATCGCAGCGTACTAAATACGACCTCGAGATGCTCAAAGAAACTGGATTCGTAAAGGGAATTGAGAACTACTCGCGGCATCTAGATGGACGAAGGGCGGGAGAACCACCTGCAACGCTGCTAGATTTCTTCCCAGAGGATTTCTTGTTAATCGTAGACGAGTCGCACATGACTTTGCCACAGGTGCGTGGCATGTATAATGGTGATCATGCCCGCAAGTTGGCTTTGGTGGATTATGGTTTCCGTTTGCCGTCGGCGTTGGATAACCGGCCGCTAACTTATGGCGAGTTCCAGCATCGCATCAACCAGGCTGTATACGTATCCGCAACGCCGGGAGAGTATGAGCTCGAAGTTTCGCCGAAGCCGGCTGAGCAGGTGATTCGTCCGACTGGGCTACTTGATCCAGAAATCGAAGTGCGTTCGTCTGACGGACAGATTGATGACTTGATGGAAGAAATCGACAAACGAATCGCCAAGGGGCAGAGAACTTTGATTACCACGCTCACTAAGCGGATGGCGGAGGATTTGACGGACCATTTGAAGGAGCGGGGCGTCAAAACGGCCTATATTCATTCCGACATTGATACGCTGGAAAGAGGTGACATTTTGAGAGATTTGCGCGAAGGGGTATATGACGTGTTGGTAGGTATTAATCTATTGCGCGAAGGGTTGGATTTGCCAGAAGTGTCACTCGTGGCAATACTGGATGCAGATAAGGAGGGGTTCTTGCGTTCCGAATCGGCGTTGATTCAGACGATTGGGCGCGCGGCGCGACACGAAGAAGGTAAAGTAATCATGTATGCGAATTTCATTACCGAGAGTATGGAAAAGGCGATTTCTGAAACTAACCGGCGGCGCGAAATACAGAAAGAATACAATGACAAACACGGGATTACGCCACATTCGGTACAGAAAGAGATTTCGAAGGGGCTGCGCGCTATCATTCCGGAGAAGGAGAAGGAAAATAAGTTCGACATCAAGCGCGTCCCGAAAGACGAGCTACCAGGACTCATCAAACAACTATCATCTGAGATGCAACTGGCGGCGGCTAATCTTGAGTTTGAAAGAGCTGCGGCTTTGCGAGATGAAATCGGACGGATTAAGGAGTTTATGGAGGGGAAGAAAAGCTAACGTTTGAAACGCGCTTCCTGTGATATAATTGTAGTATGAACGCGGTGGGTATTGCTGAAATCGAGAAGATTCAAGCTCGCATCAGATTATGCGATTACTTATGTGTGGCGCAACTCTATCTGCAGGATAATTTTACATTACAGAGAGAATTGACGTTTGACGATATTAAACCGCGACTGCTGGGGCACTGGGGGACTTGCCACGGTATCAATGTGGCCTATGCGAATCTGAAGGCTGCGTATGGAGATAATCCAAATTATAGCTTCGTCCTGGGGCCAGGACACGGATTTCCGGCATTGCAGGCTAATCTATGGATTGACGGGGTACTAGCCAAAGTCGACCCGAAGGCTACGGTTGATTTGGAAGGGCTGGAATACTTCTGCCGCAATTTCTCGTGGCCTGACGGATTTCCGAGTCATGCCAGCCCGATGACTCCAGGCGTTATTACGGAGGGCGGAGAGCTAGGATACGCCTTGGCAAATGCGTATGGAATGTGCCTCGGGCACCCAGAGAAAACCGTTGCAGTCTTGATTGGAGACGGAGAATTAGAGACAGCAACGGCGCTTGACTCCCTGAATCTACACAATCTACTTAGCGGTTCGAATAATGGAAAGGTATTACCGATTCTACACTTAAATGGCTATAAAATCTCGGCACCTTCGATTTATGCGCGCAAGTCCGAGCGGGAATTGAACGAAATGATACGCGGATTTGGTTTCACGCCACGGTGGGTGGGCGAAGACGTGGAGAAGTTTCAAATGGCCTTGGGTGACGAGATAAATAATTCTTTTTATATCTTGCAAACAGAAAAAGGCGAAGGTGGACCGAATAGATATCATCAAGCTCATCAAATACCGCTCAAAGCACCGAAAGACGATGCGTCGGAATTGCATCAGCTAGAGGAATGGCTGCGGAGTTATAGCGCAGACGAATTGATGCAAAACTTATTCGCCGGGAATGATTCTAGACGAGATGGTGAAACGACAATGGCAGAAACGCAACCTGGAGGAAACTATGAATAACGGTACTATTCAACAAAACATCAGAAAGTATTCGACAGCAAAAAAAATTGGCGAATTATTGACTAATGAATTGAAAAATGACCCGCATTTTTATTTCTTCTCACCAGATGAGACTACGTCAAATAAGTTTGACCAGGTCTTTGAAGTCGAAAAACGTGCCTGGGGACTTTTGAAGCAGGCAGACTGGGATTTACCGGAATCGGCGAATGGAAGAATTATAGAAATGCTGTCCGAAAACGTATTGTTCTCGGTGATGACTGGACACTTGGCGAATGGTGAGAAGGCCATGATGGGCAGTTATGAGGCCTTTTTCCCAATCGTGACGGCGCAATTACTGCAGCAGATGAAATTTATTAAGCAATCCAAAGCAGTGGAGTGGCGCGAGCCGATGCCGGCGGTAAATCTGCTATCGACGTCGACCTGCTGGCGGCAAGATCATAATGGCTTCACCCATCAGTCGCCGGCGCTGATTTCTACTCTGCTCACGGTGCCTTCTAATCTCGCCAACTGCCTCTTTCCGATTGACGATTTAGCGGCGGAGGAAGCCTATAGATTCATGATGAATTCTGTTAATGTTGTAAATCTTACAACATTTGACAAGAATGAGCGGGTGAGGAGCTTGACGCCAGAAAAAGCCAAGCAGGAGTTCATCAACAACGGCGCAACTGTCTATAAGGATTGGTCCGACAATGAGCCTGACGTTGTATTTGTAGGTTGTGGAGATATCGTAGGGCGCGAAATGCTCGAGGCGATCAAAATCGTGAAGGAAGATTTGCCGGACCTTAAAATCAGGTTTGTGTATATTAATGCTCTATCTTATCGCGGAATTGGAACGAGCGAACACAAGCTAAGTCAAGAGGAGTTTTCCGAGATTTTCACCAGCAATAAACCGATTATCGCGAATTTCCACGGCTACCCAGAAACGCTTGAAACTATCCTGGAGAATTACACTACACGTGGTAGGTTACGAGTGCATGGCTTTAATGAAGAGGGCTCGACAACGACGCCGTTCGAGATGCTAAGACGCAATGCGGCTTCGCGGTACGACGTCGCAATCGACGTGGCTAGACTGGCTAGGCGAACGGACTTGGTCGAAAAATACCAGGCTATCATGGAAGAAAACCATGCTCATGCTTTAAGCCATGGCGAGGATATGATACAATAATCCTTAATGGATTACTTGATTTTGATAATATGTGGGATTATTTTAGTAGAGACGACTTTTTTAGTATTCAAAAAACATGCACCGATGCGAGCGGGGAAACGCAAGATTTTTGTTGATACTTCGGTGCTAATTGATGGTCGGATTGTAAATGTGGCACGAACGGGGTTTATAGACGGAGATTTGATCATTCCAAAAAGTGTACTGAGAGAGTTACAGCTACTCGCTGACGGTAAGGACGCCGAGAAAAGATTGCGTGCACGGGCTGGGCTCGACAATGTGTCGGAGCTCGAGCGTGTCATCGAAGTTAATACGGAGATTATGGATGATGGCGACGACTATAAAAAGGTGGACGATGCGCTGTTGAAATACGCCAGAGAGTATAATGGCACGGTGTTGACGTTAGACTATAACCTAATCAAAGTTGCCGAAGCGGAAAAGCTCAGCACTCTGAATCTCAATGATTTAGCTCTGTCAATTAAGACTGATTTTAAGGCAGGCGAACGGGCCAAGGTTAAGATTACTGAAAAAGGCTCCGGAAAGGGCCAGGGGGTTGGACATCTTGAAAATGGGGCTATGGTGGTAGTTGAGAATGCCGCGCGTAAGGTCGGCAAAGAAGTCTTAGTAGAATTTGAGCGGTTACATGAAACCTCCGCAGGAAGAATTATCTTTGCGAGATTAGCACGAGGTAAGCACTAGTCTTGATTCCGCTTATGCTTGACGTTTAAGCATAAGCGGAATGCGGTAATACATTACGAGCCGTTGTCGTCGACTTTAGGCTTACCGTCGTCTGTAGTAGTAGGCGTAAGCGTCATTTCGCTAGTGGCGGTACCGCCAGCAGAATCAGTGATGGTAAGTTTAATATTCTTTTCTTTACCAGTTAGAGTATAGCCACTGATTTTACCACCACTGCCTAAGGAAATGCCAGTCTTCTCGACGCCATCAACATAAAGTGTGTAGCCAGTAATATCATAGGTGCCGCGCCGAATATTAGCGATAATAGTATTGCCACTAGTAGAAAGCGCTAGTTGTGGCTCCGTGTAATCACAGGGATCACTGGCATCGCGATTGTATGGCTCAGGAACATTATAGACGTTCTGGCCAGTCATCGGATCGGTAACTTTGGTAACTTCTACGGCAATTTTTTGGTTTTCTGGCGTACAGTTAGCTGCCAGTAAATGATTGAACTTGTTAAAAGTCATTGTCTCTCTAGCGATACCAGAGTTCTTGGAGGCATTATACCAGCTCGGCCAAATATCTGTCCTACCATTCACGGCTAGCGTCTGGATGCCAGCAGGACGAGCTGGCTGATCACCTGGATGCCATTTACCATCAGGCCCGTAAACTTCGTGATGGACACGATCCATAAAAGTGCCCACCACATAGCGAACTGGATCACCAGAGCCAATTGCAAAACCATGACCATCATGATTACCATTCCAAACAAATGTAGATAATGCAGTGGAATAGCTTTCTATAAGAGAATCTTTGACTTCCGCGGAATTCGCGGTCGTCGTCGTACCAGTCTTTGTAGCAGTCCACACGTCTGGAATATTAAAACCAATCGTGCTATTAGCCCATCTTGCCGAACGATCACTAAGGATGTCAGATATCATATAAGCGACCTGATCATCAACAACGCGCTTTGCCTCAGAATCAGTCCATGATTCTATGACTTCACCAGATGAGTTTTTGATTTCAAGCACGTATGCCAAGTCCTTGTACGCACCACCACGAGCTAGTGAAGCATAAGCATTAGCATGTTCAACCATTTTGACCCCACAACCAGAGCCGATAGCGATAGACAAACCATACCCTTCACGTCCTTCGCAGTAGGTCTTATCACCCAAAGCACGTGCAACCTCGAGAGAATTATCTATTCCATTGATATACAATGCTTTGACGGCTGCGATATTAAGTGAGTGTCCAAGCGAAAACCGAATTGTGACATTACCATAGAAAGTATTCGTAGCGTTCGTAAGCGAACAAGCCCCTGAGTATCCAGCGCAATAGATACGGTTAATGTTTTCATCGCGCAAGATTGAGCCTGGCCCATAATTGATGCCTTCTCGTTGTACAAACAACGGAGCGTAGTCTAAAATAGGTTTAATGGATGAGCCTGGTTCGATAAGCGAATCGGTTGTTACATTAAGCTCACCATAGGTTGGATTGAAGAAATCTACAGAGCCGACCATAGCAATTACCTGCGAGGTCTCGACATCGACCGAAACCATAGCTAAGTTATCCGTACCGTTGCGATATAATTGTTCGGCGCCAACTGCAATCGAATCCTCGGCAATTTTTTGGGCACGATAGTCCAAGGTTGTTTTGATAGTCCAGCCACCAGCACGCATAGTAGAAATACCATATTTATCTTCTAGCTGTTTTTTAACTTCGAGGACAAAGTGCGGCGCAAGCATATCGGCATACTGGCTAGATTCTGGTTTGATAGTATCCAAAATAGCGACTTCCTTGGCAGCAGCTGCCTCTTCTGGTGTAATATATTCCTTAATCACCATGTCGTCTAGAACTTTGTGCTGCCGTTCAATCAATAATTCATTACCATAGATATTGTATGGATTCAATACTGCTGGGTTATTCGGAATGGCCGCCAGGAGGGCTGCCTCAGGCAAGGAAAGTTCTTTGGCGGATTTACCAAAATACGTCTGTGCAGCAGATTCTACACCATTACGACGGCCTCCGTATGGCGACTGATTAAGATACATAGTAAGAATTTCTTCTTTGCTATACATTTTTTCAAGCTCGATTGCAAGGATTAGCTCTTTGATCTTACGCTGGAGACCGCCGCGATCAGCACTGGCGGCTTCATCAGAAAAGTAGACCTGTTTAATGAGCTGTTGAGTGAGGGTAGAACCGCCCTGAACATCCTGACCAGTTACGGTATATAATATAGCACGTCCTAGCGCTACGAAATCGACACCGTGATGGTTGTAGAAGTTCTTATCCTCAATTGCCACAGTAGCTTGATACATATATTCTGAAATGTCTTCACCACTTACAACCAAACGATAATCATCGTTACCCGTGTCTTTCCATAAGACTTCGCCATTGCGGTCGAGATACGTATTAACCGTCTCAGAAATTGACATCTCGTCCAAGCGAATCTCATCTAGGTCTTTCTTATAATACAAGAAAAGTCCACCCACGAAAATAATGCCTATCAAAATACATGCGGCAAAGAATTTTAGAATAGCCTTCTGGCCACGCCATGAAAACCACCACTTGAATACTCGCTTCGGATGCAATCTCGCAAAGAACCGCTTGACTGGATTCTTCGGAAGTTTTGCTAGTTCTTCAGCATGTCGCCTAGACCTGGACTCTTTCTTAGCTCGATGCTTGTAGGATAAGCTCGAGTATAAGCTCATGTTACTTTTCGCAGTTTTTGAGGAAGATTTTTTGGCACGTTTTTTATTGCGTGGCAAAATTACCTCAGATTTTTTCTTTACCATATACTTATTATACACTATTTTGAGTTTTTGCAAAAACAATAATATGTTACTTACCGACAATGGTATAATGAAAGGCATGGATTTATCAATTATTGTGCCAGTATATAATAGTGCGAAAACATTACAACGTTGCGTCGAATCAATTCTCAAAGCCATAAAAAAGAGTGACAATAATTGTGAAATTATTCTAGTAGATAACAATTCTACCGATTGCTCAGTCGAAGTGGCGAAAAATTTACAAAAACAATCTCCGGATATAATTAAAATAACGCTTTGTAAAACTCAAGGGGCCGCTGCAGCTAGAAACTATGGAGCAAAGTTGGCCGTAGGTGAATACATTTGGTTTATAGATGCTGACGATACAATTCGTAGCGACGCTATTGTAAAATTATTTACGCGCGCTAATGAAGAAAACGCCGACATGGTCATGCTAGGAATGCGGCGGATTTACTCTGATAAACACACAGACTATCTCTCTGCTGTTTGCCCGAGTCAGCCTGACTATAAAAGTCGTTTTGTACGTTATGGCTTGGGTCCTGTGCAATTATTAATTAAGAATACCTGGTGGACAGAAAACGGTTTTAAATTTCATGAGGGAATTATACACGAGGATATGGAATTGATGTCATCATTAATACTACATACAAATAATTACGCCTGTGTTGATGAGCCTCTTTATAATTATTACCAGAACACTGGTTCTGTTTTACATAAATGCAACTGGGATTCACATTATTTAGATATTTTTCCGGCGTTGGAATCGCTTTATTCCAAATTCGAGAAAGAAAAAGCGGTATCGAAATACCATGATGAGTTAGAATGGTTTTTCATTTGGAATTTGTTGATTGATTCTGCCCGAGATTTTAGCAAGTTTGCGGAGGGAAGAGTTGGTTTCCGCAAGAGCCGTAGTTTATTAAAAAAATACTTTCCGCACTGGAGAAGAAATCGTTTTTTGAGACAAAAACCGCTAAAACTACGTTTGCGGGTTTTTCTAAACTCTGTTAAATACTAGCGTATTCTGTGATGTTTAATTCGAGATAGAAATGCATGTACGTGGTACGCTAATCCGAGTGGCATTTCGTACGTGCCTATAAGTTCAATTACGCGGCCACCGAAGCCTTTTTTGAAATCATAAATACCATAGTCTTTAGAATTACGGTTGGGCAGCCCTTGAATTCCATAGAAGTTATAGCGCGCAAAATCGTGTTCAGATGCGTATTTAATCATATACCATTGAATAAGATACTGAGCATTATAATCACGCATGTATTTTTGATCTGACCCAGAAAACAAATAGACAATTTCATCGCCATAAAGCATAAACATAGCAACCGAAAGCGGAATGGTTTTCCCATCGATTTCGGCCTCAGCTATAACGTATTTTATCTCATTACGTTGATGAAATAAATCATACATTTGCTTGTAGTAGTCCAGTGTGCGATCCGAGAAGTTCCGACGCTCCGATGTGGATTCTGTGATTGTTTTAAAAACACTTAATTCGGATTTTGCGAGTTCGCGAACAACAACTCCTTTTTTCTCGGCTTTACGGATATGATTCCGAGTGTTTCGTTTAAAATTAGCAAATAATTCGTCCGGAGATTGATGTTCAATATCCAGCGCAAACAGGTATCGTGGTTGACTTATATGAGATGAGAGATGGAAGCCGCATCGCTCAAGATTATTTCTTGCTTTTTGGCGATTAAAACCATCTGGGATAATTCCACCGTCACGATCGCGTTCTATTAGCTCGTAGTATGGACTAATCTGGAGAGCGAACCCGTTATGGGTTTTTGCATATTTTTTGAGTTTAGTGAAGAAAAATTGAACTAGTTTGCTATTTTCTAAATCCATTAGCGGTCCACCCGGAGCAATAAAGAGCGATTTTCCTAAAAACAAGGGTTTGGCTAGCACCATGGAGGCGGCGATAATTGTTTGGTTTTGCTCAACTGCAAAGTAGTATACCGTCCAGCCATTTCGCTCACGATATGTGGCAATTTCTGGCGTTTGCATAAATGAACGGTATGGACTTCTATCTGCAAATTGTCTAAAATCGTCAACCGAAATCTGTTTAAAATCCATATCTATAATTATACACTGCACGAATTTTTTTTCAAACCCATCCAGACGCCATGTTATAATAGATAATATGCGGAAGTTTAGATTTAAGTCGGTGGTTGCGCTTGCAAACATGAAGATGTCTGTTAAGTCTGCTGCCATGGTCCTAGCTTTTTCGACACTAGTTTCAGCTTTGCTCGGTTTATTTCGCGACCGTTTGCTAAATTCATATTATTTGGGGACTTATCCGACCGGGATTGATGCCTATACGGCCGCCTTCACAATTCCAGATTTCATGTTCTTTATTTTGACTTCTGGGGCGCTAGCGGTGTCCTTTATACCGGTCTTTAATCAAAGGCTAGCATCAGGCAATAAAAAATCTGCTTGGGAAATGTCTTCGAGTCTGATTAACCTTTTGGCGTTTTTGACTTTTATCACGTCGATTTTGATTATGATTTTTGCTGACCCGTTGATTCGCTACATCGTTTCGCCTGGACTAGACGAATCCGGCATGGTGCTAGCCATTAATATGACGCGCGTGATTGCAATTAATCCGTTCCTATTTTCGATTGCTACAGTACTAACATCAATGCAACAAGCGGTGGGACGCTTCGTGTTTTATGCCTTTGCACCTGCCGTATATAATATAGGTATCATTATTGGCATCACGTGGTTTACGGGGGGGATTAATCTGTTTGGAATACAGCTGTTCGAAGGTGGCATTATGGGTGTAGCACTAGGCGTGATTCTGGGCGCCATCATGCAGTTGATTGTGGCTTTGATTGGATTATTTGGGCTGGGATTTGATTACAATTTCAAAATTTATTGGCGGAATCAAGGCTTTCGCACTATTTTACGACTATTGCCTCCACGCTCACTCGATCAGGGGATTGATTACGTCAATTCACTGGTAAGCATGAATTTGTCTTCACGTATGGGGGCGGGGGCGGTACGTTCATACGATCAGGCGACGACGTTACACACGGTACCGGTAAGCCTGATTGGGGTGGCAATATCGACGGCGTTTTTCCCGAAACTAACCGAAGAGCTGGGTGACGGCGATAATAGCAAATTCAACGAAACTTTCCGACAGGCTCTCCGTATGATTATTTGGATTGCGTTACCGATTTCGGTTATAGCGTTCTTTACGAGGGGGTATGTGACAAGTTTTATTTCCAATATCGGTAACAACGATAGTAATGGCACAATCTCGTCCATTCTAGGTATGCTGTGCCTTGCGATTTTTGCTAAATCCGTGTTCCACATCGCATCGAGAGGATTTTACGCCTATCAAGACACTAAGACGCCGTTTCGGGTTTCGATTGTAGCGATTGGTGCTACGATTGCGATGATGGTGCTATTTTCGGCGATGGGATTTGGAGTGGATGGGCTCGGCATGGCGCAATCTATCGGTGCGATGTTTGAAGTGATTATCTTGCTTACTATTTTACAAAAACGTTCACATGGAGGAATACTGACACTCGAATTCTGGCGAGGGTTATCGCGAATGCTGATTGCGACTGCGGTGGCTGGGTGCGTGGCGTTTTCGATGACGAAATTTATCCCTCTAATGGCGACAGATAATTCACTGGTGATTACGATACCGAAGTTCTTGGTGATTACGACTATATCCTTGGTTGCCTATTTGATTGCAAGCTATTTCTTGAATTTGAAGGAAGCCCTGCCGATTATTCGATACTTCAAGAAAAAGCTGTTTAAGAACGTAAAGTAACGGTTCTGTGCTATAATAGAGAATATGGAAATAAAACGCGAGGATATTTTGCATTTAGCGAGCTTATCAAATCTGTCTTTAACAGATGACGAAGTAGAATCGCTGGGCAAAGATTTACAGGGTATTATTAAATATATTTCGCAGCTCGACGAGTTGGATACCGAAAACGTGGAGCCGACTTACCAAGTGTTTGAGATGGAAAATGTATGGCGAGATGACGAAGTGGTTGACCAAGGAGTGAGCCGCGAGGAGTTGTTGGCTCTAAGTGAAAAAAGTCGCGATAATCAAATAGAGGTACCAAAAGTATTATGAAAACTGCAAACAAAACCGTCACGGCCGAAAGGCTAGTAAGAGATGCTTTGGAAAAGGCCGAGCATTTTCGAGAGTATAATATATTCACGTATTTGGATAAGACTGGTGCAATCCAGAAGGCGCGCGAGATTGATGCCCGCATTGCGCGTGGCGAAAAGGTGGGGCGACTCGCGGGCGTGCCATATGCACTAAAGGATAACTTCTTGAGCCCTGAGGGCGAAACAACAGCATCTGCACATATCTTGGAAGGATTTACCTCACCCGTAACCGCCACGGTGGTGGAAAGGTTAGAGGCAGAGGGTGCCATCATGATTGGGCGGACCAATCTTGACGCTTTTGCGCATGGTTCATCGACTGAGAACTCATATTACGGGCCGACTTTGAATGCTTACGACACGGAGAGAGTAGCTGGTGGTTCTTCGGGAGGCTCGGCGGTAGCTGTAGCACTCGATATCGTGGAATTTGCCACCGGAACAGACACAGGCGGTTCAATTCGACAACCAGCATCGTTTAATGGAGTATACGGGCTAAAACCGACTTATGGTTGCAACTCACGCTATGGCGTGGTAGCAATGGCTTCGTCGACTGATTGTATCGGTTTCTTTACCAAAACGCCAGAGGATATGGACTTATTGATGTCAATTAGCTCGGGTCAAGATCCGAAAGATATGACGACGTTGCCTGATTACTATTCTATTTCAGCAGCCGAAATATGCTCATCGAAGGGGGTTCGGAGCGCGGCAGCGCGAGAGGTAGCGCCAGCCGCCCGTGGCAGACGACCCGAGGAGACGAGCGAAGAACGAACTGGTTCGTTCTTCCGAGACGACGATGGGTCGGCGACTTCAGTCGACGGGCCGGCTGGACGCGCCCCGAGAGGAGCATATTTGGATGCTGAGATGGAGAAAATCAGGGTTGGCGTGATTAAAGATTTCGACAATGAGTCGGTAGATAATGAAATTCGAAAGGCGCTTAAGGCTAAGTGCGAGTTACTAGAATCGAAAGGATACGAGATAGTAGAGCTCGAGATGCCAGCACTAAAGTATGCTTTGGCGGCATATTATATTATAGTGCCAGCCGAAGTGGCTTCGAATTTGTCGCGTTATGACGGCGTACGATACGGATTCCGTTCCGATAAGTCCGACGATTTGGACGGTTTGTATGAGAATACTCGTAATGAGGGATTTATGCCGGAAAACAAACGCAGAATTATGATTGGAAATTTTGTTTTGTCGTCGGGGTTTTATGATGCATATTTCCTGAAGGCAGCAAAGGCACGGACTTTGATCGTAAAGGCGTACGAAGAGGCTTTTCAGAAAGTTGATTACATCTTGACACCGGTATCACCTAGCCCTGCCTTCAAACTCGGCGAAAAGGTAAATGACCCGATTGCAATGTATCTCGAGGATGTGATGAGTGTTTCTTTAAACTTGGCTGGCGTACCTGGTCTCGCCATTCCGGCCGGCATGACTAAGGCTGGATTACCAATTGGCCTGCAGCTAGTTGGCCCAAGACGCAGCGATAAACAGTTGATTGAATTTTCTAAGGAGTTACAATAATGGATGGTGGTGTGATTACGTTCTTGTTGGCTATCTTGATTGTAGCGGTGCTAGTGTTTGTAGCGATACTATTAACTGGCAAGCGCGGGCATCATTTCAATATGCAATACTATCAGGCGAGATTCCTAGAAATAGAAAACCATCTAAAACAGGACAATCCAGCCAGTTATACGATGTCGATTATTAATGGCGATAAGTTGCTAGACAAGGCGCTGATCGAGATGGGTGTGCCTGGCAAGACGATGGGGGATCGCTTGAAGCGTGTTGGTGATAGATTCACAAATCTGAATGCCGTGTGGCGCGCACACAAATTACGGAATGCGATTGCGCACGAATCGGATTTTGAGATTAGTTACAAGCAAGCGTATAATGCCTTACAAGTGTATAAGCAAGCATTAAAGGAATTAGGAGCTATATGAGTAAATATGTACCGACTATTGGAATTGAGTGTCACGTGCAACTCTGCACAAAGACAAAGTTGTTTTCCGAGGTGGATAACGATGCGCGTGGCAAGGAGCCGAATTCTTGCGTATCGCCCGTGGATTACGCACTGCCCGGAATGTTACCGAGATTGAATGGCGAAGCGATTCGGTTTGCTATACTGGCGGGGCGAGCGATGAATTGCAAGATTAATCCGGTGTCACGATTTGACCGCAAACACTACTTCTATCCAGATTCACCGAAGGGTTATCAGATTACACAGTTTTATCAGCCGATTATTGGCGAGGGCTATGTAGAATTACCATCGGGGACGAAGATTCGAATCGAACACGCGCACCTTGAGGGTGACGCAGGGAAGCTGACGCATTTTGATGGGTATTCGTTGGTAGATTTGAATCGTGTTGATACACCATTAATTGAAATTGTGTCGATGCCAGATATTCACTCGGCAAAAGACGCTCATGACTATTGCAAAGAATTGTGGCGTTTGATGTGTTATGCGGGGGTAACGTACGGTGATTTGTATAATGGCAATATGCGGTTTGACGTCAATACGTCTTTGGCGCCGGAGGGCTCCAAGGAGTTAGGCACTCGAACGGAAGTGAAAAACCTAAATTCGTTCCGTTCAGTGGAGAGAGCCGTAGAATATGAAATTAAGAGACAAACCAAGGTGTTGGAGTCTGGCGAAAAGGTAGTACAGCAGACGCTTGGCTGGAGTGATGCAACAGGTAAGACTACGCCACAGCGGTCCAAGGAGGTAGCAGCAGATTATCGCTATATGCCAGAGCCGGATTTGCCACCGATTCATTTGTCGGCTGAGTTTATTGAGACAGAATCGGCTAAGTTGCCGATGATGCCAGCGGATTATCGCGCTCAATTTGGCAAAAGTATCACAGAAGACATCCTGGAAATTTTGCTCGATTATCCAACTCTGATGAAAAAATTAGGAGAATTGTCCGTAATTCCAGCCGCTCATACCATCAAACTTATTTCAAACCTGTTCGCATCGGTGTTGCTGGCCGAGGAGAAGTCGGCGGAGTATTTGAATGATTTGCCATCGGCGGGAGATTTGGCGGAGCTTGCCGAGATGAACGAGAAGAAAGAGTTGTCGTCGACTGCCACGAAGGAGGTATTCCTCAGGCTATTTGACCCACAAATGAAGGGAAGAAGTGCTAAACAAATCGCGAAGGAATTAGGCTTAATCCAAGAGAATGATTTGGGTGCGCTCGAGAAGATTGTTGATGCAGTACTGGCAAAGCCAGAAACCGCTAAGGCTCAGGAGGATTTCAAGGCTGGACAGGAAAAGGTACTTGGATTCTTGGTGGGTCAGGTAATGAAAGAATCGCACGGCAAAGCTAATCCGTCTGCCGTGCAAGAGATATTGCGTCAAAAATTGACAAAGTAGCCCAAAAGTGATATAATTAAGAGATAGAGTCCTTGAAAAAGGACTTTATTTTTGTTTACTATTGTGGTAAAATGAGGAAAATATTGTCTTGTTTTTGAGTGTGGAGCTTAAGAATATGACGGAATAATAATTATTAAAGGAGCATATGGCTGAAATAAAAGACTTAAGCATGCTACGCAATATCGGGATTATTGCTCATATTGACGCCGGCAAAACTACAACCTCCGAGGCGATTCTATATCGTACGGGGCTTAAACATAAAATTGACCTAGTGAAGGGTGGCACCGGTGGTGCCGATACCGACTGGATGGAGCAGGAGAAGGAACGTGGCATTACGATTACTTCGGCTGCCGTGACAGTCTACTGGAAGAATCACCAGATTAACATTATCGATACTCCGGGCCACATCGACTTTACCGCCGAGGTGGAGCGTTCACTGCGCGTACTAGATGGCGCCGTAGTGGTATTTGATGGCAAGATGGGCGTTGAAGCACAGTCCGAGACCGTGTGGCGCCAGGCGACCAAGTATGGTGTACCACGGATTTGTTTCGTGAATAAGATTAACCAAATTGGCGGTGATTTTTATAAGTCACTCGATTCGATTCACAAGCGTTTGTCCAAGAACGCCGTGGCGATTCATTTACCAATCGGATTCGAGAAGGATATTTGTGGCGTGGTCGATCTCATCGATATGAAGGCCTATACTTACAAGGATTACGCCGACCACGAATTGACCGTGGGTGAGATTCCAGCCGATATGGTCGAAAAAGCCAAGAATGCCCGTTCTATCCTAGTTGAGGAGGCAGTGCAAGCCGACGAGGCTTTGATGGATAAGTATTTCAGCGAGGGCGAAGATGCTATCACGGTTCCAGAACTCAAAGCAGCACTACGTAAGCGTGTACTTGATGGTGATTTCTTCTTAGTAACCGGTGGCGATGGCCGTGGCGTGATTGTAGAGAAAGTACTTGATTTGATGACTGATTATTTGCCAAGCCCGCTCGACCGCGATCAAGGACAAACTGTCGGTACCGACCCGAAGACAGGCGACCAGATTGTTCGCAAGGCCGACAACTCTGAGCCTTTAACTGCTCTTGCGTTCAAGATTGCAACTGATCCGTTTGTGGGTAAGTTAATCTTTATCCGCGTATATGCTGGTAAGCTCAAATCTGGCGATACAGTTTTGAATGCCTCGACTGGCGACAAGGAAAGAATTGGACGTCTAGTACGGATGCACGCAAATGACCGTAAGGATATTTCGGAAATTGGTGCCGGTGATATCGCCGCAGTGGTAGGGTTAAAGAACTGTACAACTGGTACAACTATCTGCTCACCAGCTCACCCGATTATTCTAGAGTCGATTGAATTCCCAGATCCTCCAGTATCAATTGCGGTAGAGCCAAAGACTAAGGCCGACCAAGAAAAAATGGGCATTGGACTATCCAAGATGGCTGAGGAAGACCCAACCTTCCGCGTCCACACCGATGAAGAAACCGGCCAGACGATTATCTCTGGTATGGGCGAGCTACACCTAGAAATTATTATTGACCGTTTGAAGCGTGAGCATGGTGTCGAGGCCAACACTGGTGCGCCACAGGTAGCTTACCGTGAAACAATCCGTGGCACTGCAGAAGCGCAAGGTAAACACATCAAGCAGTCTGGTGGTCGTGGTCAGTATGGTGATGTATGGATTAAGTTTGAGCCGAATGAGCCGGGGAAGGGCTTTGAGTTTATTGACCAGATTAAAGGTGGCGTGGTGCCTCAGGAATACCGTAAGCCAGTACAGAAGGGTGTCGAGGACACTTTGGCTGGTGGTGTGATTGCGGGATACCCAGTAGTAGACGTGAAAGCAACATTGTACGATGGTTCGTATCACGATGTCGACTCCTCCGAGCTCGCCTTTACCTTGGCCGGTGCGCTTGCTACCCGCGAAGGTATCAAGAAAGCCAACCCAGTGCTACTCGAGCCCGTAATGAAGCTCGAAATTACTACCCCAGAAGATTTCATGGGTGACGTGATTGGTGATATCAACTCGCGCCGTGGCCGCATCGATGAGATGGAAGATTTGAACGGTGGCGCCAAGCTAATTAAGGCGTTCTGTCCGCTGGCTAACCTCTTTGGTTACACTGGCGACTTGCGTGGCATGACCCAAGGTCGCGCGGCTTCTTCGATGGAGCTCTATGCTTACGAGGAAGTACCACCGAACGTAGCTGCCGAGATTATCGAGAAGCGCAATTCGAAATAAGCCAAATACACCTCCAGCAATGGAGGTGTATTTTTATATGAAATACCAGGCTCCGTGAGCCTGGTATAGGTGGTTATTCGTGTTGGTTAGAGCATGTCTCCGAGTCATGTGGTTTAGTCGCATTCGCTGCTTCATCTGGTTGTTCTTCATCGCTGATGACACGAGCCAACATTATACGGATTGCACCAAAGATGATAGATATTATTATGAAGGCTATAGGTACAGCGACCACAACGCACAAAATTCCTATCAATATAGCACAACGAGTTATTAACGCGATGATTGAGCCCCAAAACAAAAGGCACATAAATAAAATAGCCAGATTTGCAAACCCCATATCACACCTCCTTTAAAGTACGCCACCTGCTTAACATATTATATCCTAATAGTGCTTTTTTGTCCAGAAAACAACTTTTTGCCGTCAGAAAAAGTCCGTCATTAGACCATACAAGAGTTAGCTATGCATATTGTTCGTAAGTGTTCTTCGAATGTGGTAAATTTTTGTTTTAACTCTTTACAAATACCTCGAAATAGTCTAAAATAGTAGGGTAGAGTCTTGGAGCTGGTTTTTATTAGCGCTCCAACCGTAATAATAAATAAAGGAGAATGAATGGCAAATTTTGACCGTTCCAAGCCGCATATCAATGTCGGCACCATGGGTCACGTCGACCATGGTAAAACCACTTTAACTGCTGCGATTACCAACGTGCTCGCGAAGCGCTTGCCGTCGGATGTCAACAAGGCAGTTGCATATGATCAAATCGATAACGCCCCTGAGGAAAAGGCTCGTGGTATCACCATTGCTACTTCCCACCAGGAGTATGAGTCTGAGAAGCGCCACTACGCACACGTAGATATGCCAGGCCACGCAGACTACATCAAGAACATGATTACCGGTGCTGCCCAGGTAGATGGCGCCATCCTCGTAGTTGCTGCGAATGATGGTCCTTTGCCACAGACCCGTGAGCACGTGCTCTTGGCTCACCAGGTGAACGTACCCAAGATTATCGTCTTCCTCAACAAGATGGATCTCGCTGATCCTGAGCTCGTTGAGCTAGTTGAGATGGATGTCCGTGAGTTGTTGAACAAATATGGTTTCGATGGCGACAACGCTCCTATCATCAAGGGTTCCGCTACTAAGGCGCTCGAAGGTGACAAGGAAGCCGAAGACGCTATCATGGAGCTCGTTACTGCGATGGATGAGTATTTCGATATTCCAGAGCACGATCTCGACAAACCATTCCTAATGCCAATCGAGGACGTCTTCTCGATTAAGGGTCGTGGTACTGTTGCTACTGGTCGTATCGAGCAAGGTGTTGTTAAGTTGAACGACGAAGTTGAAATCGTTGGTCTGCGCGACACTCAGAAGTCGGTTGTAACTGGTATCGAAGCCTTCCACAAGACTTTGGATCAGGGCCAAGCTGGCGATAACGCTGGTTTACTACTTCGTGGTATCGAGCGTGATCAAATCGAGCGTGGTCAGGTGATTGCAAAGCCTGGTTCAATCACTCCTCATACTGAGTTTGAGGCACAGGTTTATATCCTTAAGAAAGAGGAAGGTGGACGCCACA
The DNA here is from genome assembly GCA_946548715.1 of uncultured Candidatus Saccharibacteria bacterium. GTDB lineage: Bacteria > Patescibacteriota > Saccharimonadia > Saccharimonadales > Saccharimonadaceae > Nanosyncoccus. Next base: position 8,220 of record CAMNPZ010000008.1, on the reverse strand, counting down.
CTCCATTCTCTAAGGGCTACAAGCCACAGTTCTACTTCCGCACCACCGATGTGACTGGTGAAGTTGAGCTTCCAGCTGACAAGGAAATCGTGATGCCTGGCGACCAAGTTACCTTCAAGGTAAAGTTACTCGCGCCTGTGGCTATGAACGATCAGGATCGTTTCGCTATCCGTGAAGGTGGCAAGACAGTTGGTTCTGGTGTGATTACTAAGGTTATCAAGTAATCGCTCCTATTTCAGTCAATCAGCCCCCTGTAGAAGGGGGCTTTTTGATGGCGATATTAATAATTCATGTCGTAGCTATTGACTTTTTTAAGCATATGTGCTATAATTTAGATGTTGGAGCAAACCAAGCACCTTAAGGGAAAGGAGGTAAGCATATGAGGCTTACCGTCGATTTCTTCGACGCATGCAAATGCGCCGAAGATATTCGTGTCTTAGCAATGAGACACGATGAAAAAAATTATCCTGTTGTACTGGCTCTTGTCGGACGTGGTGACAAAAGAGTACAGTTTGTCATCGAACTAGCAATTCGCGAATTGCTGGACGAGGACGGCATTGTCGCTGCTGATATTCATAGAGCAGTTTTCTCTTTTACGGAGGAGGAGATCCTCAAAGGAATATCACAAGGCAGCGAAGAACTGTCAGGAATCGTCACGATCGAAGCTGGGTCAACAGCAATCACAAAGAATTGTACTGTACGTCTGGGGAAAGAGTACAGTTACAGGATTAGAGTGAAAAGAGAGGCGACAGAGTTAACTCTGTTGCCCGCAAAGGGAGCGCCGCTCGTACTCACTCAGGATAGAGGAGGAGGGAAATATACAGCTGAAATAAACGCTGAATAACCCCCTTTCTCCGAACCCCCGCCCCCGACCTTGTGTCGGGGGATTTTTTCATATATCGTTTTAGTTAAAACCGACTTTCTTACGGACAATGCGCGGCAAGGCACGGAGTGAGAGGCCACACAATAAGACCGCGACGATAGAGATGGTAGCGAGCTGTGCGCCCTCAATACCCTGGGTGTTTGAGCCGGTATCCGGAGCAGCAACAGGAGTCTCTTCAAAAACGTGGATGGCCGTAAAAGTGATATCCTGGTCAACTACGACGGTTGCGATTTGGGCTGAAGTAAGCGGTTCGCCAGCCTTGATTGTGCTACCGTCTGCTAGCTTAACATCTACGTTTGCTACCCAGTTGCTATCTTCATAGCCTTCATTCGGCTCCTGTTTGGAGCCGGTTGGATTCTCGCCGGCGATGACCTGCTCGTCTGCGATACCAGTAATTTTGCCGTTTTCGTCAGAGATATAGGTGACTTTGTATTGTTTAGCGAAGTATTCTAAGCCACTTCCGGCGGACTGCACGAAGCCGTAGACAATATTAACGCCTTCCTCCTGAGTAGCCTCAGTGAGTTTGACATAGATGTTGCTAATTCCGTCGGTAGCGATATGTGATGATGAGTCACCGCTTTTGACATATTCGGAATAAATGTAGTTGCCGCTTGCGACGAATTTATTCCTTAGGGCTGTCTCGGTTGGTTGTAAATCATCGGCGTTTTTGGCGAACATGTTGGTTGGTGATAGTTGGTTGTCGGCGTTTAAAATCTTGAACGATTGCGCAGCATCGATATCGGTAATACCGAAATACAGCTGATCGGACTTTACTGGTGTCGTCTCGTTTTTCTTATGCATCTTGATAACGGTATTAACAAAAATTCGATCATCACTATCTCTTGAAGTAAGAGCCTTAACACCTTCTACTGGAGTTGTACACGCAGCGTCTGTGTATGGACGCCAACCGCCATAAATAAAGCCAAGCTCAGGCACGAACCCAATGGCTGTCACTTTAGCGCCTAAATCTTCCGAAGTTACGCTTTTAATGGAGACATCGGCTTGATATCGTTCGTTTACTACAGTAAAGCCTAGGTTGTCACTTTCGACTATGGGAGCGTCTTGAGATACTTTTGCATAATAATATGTTCTACAGACTTCACCATCCTTCATGTAGGCCGTGTTCCATTTCGCTGAATTATTCTTGGTCGATTGGTTGCTCTTCGACGATACTTTGATTAGTGGGCTAAGTCCGTCAATCAATGACTGATTAATGGTAACATTCCCGCTACCAAGGTTTTGTCCTCCAGAATAGACGATGCCATAGTCTGCACTACTGGCAAAAGCATTTGCGCCACTGAGCGTACTACCGAGCACACCTAGTGCCATAATTGATTTTGTAATTTTTGTGTTCATATTGGTTTCCTTTTGTGTATTAACCTATTTGGTTCTATTATACTTATGTTCTCAGTTTTAGTCAATAGTTTATTTTTACAGGAAAGTATGGTATAATATATACGTATCAAACATTAATTATCAAATCCGAAAAACTCGTGTCTTGTGAGGTTATCGGATAAGAAAGGATAAAATGACAGAATCCAAGAAAGACGAAGGGTTGAAGATTCGTATTCGACTCAAAGCTTACGATCATCGCGTGATTGATCTAAGCGCTAAGCAAATCGTAGACACCGCCATTAGGACTGGTGCCAGCGTGTCTGGACCAATTCCGCTACCAACCAAGAGAAGCACCTTCACCGTAGTGAAGTCACCACATGTTTACAAAACTGGCGGTGAGGCTTTCGAGATGAAAGTACATAAGCGCTTGATTGATATCTCGAACGCTACTCCGAAGACGATCGAGAGCTTGCAAAACCTCTCACTACCAGCAGGCGTTGATGCCGAAATCAAGATGTAAAATTCTTGTTAAAATCCGCCACCTCGGCGGATTTTTGATTTGGAAAAAGACGGTAAGTAGAGTATAATAGTTGATATGAGTTTCGCTAGTTTTAAAAAGCGGTTTTATTTTACGGTAGCGGCTTATTTTCGCTTCTTCGCTAATCTAGCATTTAAGAGGTGGCATCCTAGAGTAATAGCGGTGACTGGCTCAGCCGGCAAGACCACAATGATGAAGATGCTGGAGCATGAAATTGGAGATAAGGCGCATTATTCTCACGATGCTAATTCGGCGTTTGGAATACCGTTTGATATGCTAGGGCTTTCCGGAGTGCGTGGTTCGAAATTAAAATGGATTTGGCTGATTATCGCTGCGCCATTCATGGGGTTGTTTTTCCGAAGACGAAAGGAATTCTATGTCGTCGAAATCGATGGGGAACGGCCACACGAAACAGAGTTTTTGGCTGAATGGCTAAAGCCCGAAGTGACAATATGGGTGTCGATTGGGTTATCGCACGCCGTACAATTCGAGAAAGAAGTGGCGGCCGGAAAGTACAAAGACGTGGGCGAGGCAATTGTGGCGGAGTTTGCGAATTTGCCGACCAATACTACTAAGCGGGTTTACATCGATGCGGATTCGAAGCTCATGGCAGAAGCGACTGCAAAAATCAAAGCCAAAGTAATACCCATCAAGAAGCGTGACATTAAAAAGTATGTGGTTTATCCGGATTCGACAGATTTTACCTATGGTGATACGACTTTTCATTTTAACCATCCGGAGCCGAAAGATATTGCCTTTAATCTGTTCGTAGTGCAGGACTTAATGAAGTATCTTAAGCTAAAGTTCAATCCGGACTTTAGCGGGATGTCAATTGCGCCGGGGCGGTGTTCATATTTTGAAGGCAAGAAGGGGATTGCAATTGTGGATAGTAGTTACAATGCACATATGATTTCCATGACGTCCGTACTTGACATGGCGAAGCGGATGCATGCAGAAAAAAAATGGTTAGTGATAGGTGACATTGTTGATCAGGGCTCGCTTGAGGAAGAAGAACATATTAAACTAGCCAAGCTAATCGCGGCGGTTCAGCCAGATAAAGTCATATTGGTAGGACGCCGCACAAAGCAGTGGACGGCGCCAGAATTGAAGAAGTTGGGCATCTCCGCGGTAGCAACAACAGATCCGCGCAAGGCACTTGGATATATCGAAAAACGTATCCGTGGCAACGAAACTTTGATTTTTAAGGGGAGTCAGTATCTAGAATGGATTATTGAACAATTGCTGGCTCATCCGGAAGACGCAAAGAAGCTCTGCCGACGCGAAAAAGCCGCTGTGGCGAGACGTAAGAGTTGGGGGCTAGAATAAAAAATGACTAGTGCGATACAAAAAGAGAAAGGAGCGGGGAAAACGATGGAATTATATATTATTCATGGATGGACTTACACGGTAGAACCTTGGCGTACAACGATAGGGATTTTGCGCGAAGCAGGAGTGAACGTGAAGATGTTGCCGGTACCCGGCTTAACGGAGCCATCCAAAAAAATCTATACAATTGACGATTACGTAAAATGGGCTGATCAGAGAATTCCAGCCGGTGCAATTGCACTCGGACATTCAAATGGTGGACGAATTTTACTAAATCTATGTGCTAAAAAACCAGAAAAGTTAAAATATTTGATTCTGTTGGATAGTGCTGGTATATATGAGCCTTCGATACGCAAGCGCGTAGTGGAACGGCTAGCTAAGATTGGCAAACCTTTGAAAAAGATTCCTGTAGTGGACAAGGCTTTTCACCGAGTAACTGGTTCGACTGACTATTCGAAGGCACCGGAAAACATGAAAGTAACTTTGGCCAATATGTTAGCGTCGGACAAAGATTTGGATTTTGCGAAAATTACTACAAAAACCTTTATCCTTTGGGGGAAGAAAGATACCATTACACCGCCACGCCAAGCGACGACTATGTATGAAAAACTACCCAACGCGGAATTGAAGTTCTACGCCAACTGGACACATGCACCGTACATTTCAGATCCAGAAGGGCTAGCGCGTGCCTTGATTACTTTACTAACAAGGATGCAACAATGAGTTTACCTAAGGTGCGGAAACATTATTTTCTCGGCATGGCAGTAAATTACTCCAGTGGTGGATGGCTTCGACATCTATGCACTGTTGGACGGCGCAAAGATTGCAATGCTTTGACGAGGTTCTTAAGTCGGAAGTACAAAGGTAAAGCGATGCTATGTAAAAATGGTCGTTCGGCGTTAACCTTGGCACTAAAGGCTTACTTCGAGCCTGGTGACGAAGTTTTAGTTAACGGCTTTACTTGCTACGCGGTCTACGAGGCTGTCAAAGCTGCCGGGCTAAAGCCAGTATTCGTAGATATCGACAGGGAAAGCCTAAACTTTACTGCAGAACTAGCGGCGGATGCGATGACTGGTCGACTCGAGGTCGTTCGCGACAACGGGAGCGAGATAGCGAGCGAGCCCCGTAACGACGGGCGCGAGCGAAGCGGACCGAGAGACGACCGGTCTCGCATCCGAGGTATAATTATACAGAACACTTTGGGTAACCCTGTCGATATCAAAGCCATCGAGGCTTTTGCCCGGGAGCATGATTTAACGATTATTGAGGACTTGGCGCATTGTGCCGGAGTACGGTATCCAGACAGGCGCGAGGTTGGCACCGTGGGGGCTGCCACAGTGTTGTCATTCGGCAAAGATAAGTCGATAGACACAGTATCTGGCGGTGCATTAATTCTACGTGACCCCTGTAAGCATGAGATTAAGGCGCCTAGTCTTCGCCCGAAACTTTCAGACCATTTACGGGCGCGTTTTTATCCGATGTTTGGTGCAATGAGTCGTAGCTTGACTTATATCGGGCTAGGTGGAGCGTTGATGCGATGTCTGGTGCAAATTCACTGGGTAGAAAAATCCGCCGATAACCGACTGGACTTGAAACGGCGTCCAAGTAAGTTTGAGGCAAGATTAGCTTTAAAGCAATTGCAGGAATTACGTAAAAACGGCGAGCCGGCCCTACGCGAATTCTATTACGTGCATAACAGAGATAAAGTTTTGAAGGAATTACAGAAGGAAGGATACTATTTTGGTGGATTTTGGTATGAAAAGCCCGTATCGCCTTCGCGTTACTATCGAAAAGTTCATTTTCCGGAGTCGGAATGCCCAAATGCAGTATATGCGGCCGAACATATTGTAAATTTGCCGAATTATTACACAAGACGAGATTTATTACGGGCACGTCAAATCATAAAAAACCACTTGGAGGAGGGAAAAGATGGGGCAAACTAAAGTAGCCGATTCTGCAAAATGGAGCAAAATCGTCAAAAAGTATCCGGAGGCGAACTTTTTGCAGTCGCCGAGTTATGGACGGATGAATGAATTGTTAGATGCTAAAGTTATTACAGAGGATTTTGGCGGCAACGGCTATGCACAGATGGTGGTACGCGATGCGAAGCGCGGACGCTATTTGGAAATACCCTGTGGGCCATTAATGGACTGGTCTAGGCTCGAACTCGTAAAACAAGTCTTTCGAGTCATCGAAGAAACCGCCAAGAAAGAAAAATGCATTTTCGTACGTATTAGGCCACAACTTAATGCGACACCTGCAAATCTGAAGCTGTTATCCGAACTTGGGCTCACGAAATCACCAATGCATCTTGCTGCAGAACACACCATAATAATTGGATTGACCGCTAGTGAAGAAGAACTCCTTGCCAATATGCGTCGTCAAACAAGATACGAAGTGCGACGAGCCGACAAACTCGGAATCAAGGTAACACACGGCAATTCTGAAGAATTGTTTAGAGAGTTTCACGCAGTTCAAGCCGAGACGGCAAAGCGTCAAGGTTTCGTGCCACCGAGCTTGAAGACTTTGATGGCGGAAAAAGAAGCTTTTGGCGACAGTGCGCAAATCTATGTAGCTGAAACTGCGGAAGGTGAAAAGATTGCCTATGGATTAATTATCTGCGACGGACTAGAAGGGGATTATTACGAAGCCGCCTCGACCGAGCTCAACCGTAAACTGCCTGGAGCGTATGCTTTGCTCTGGCAAGTAATGCGCGATTTAAAATCGGAAGGCTTCGAACGATTCAACCTATGGGGAATTGCGCCACCAGGCCAGCCCAATCATCGCTATGCTGGCGTAACAACGTTCAAGACCGGATTTGGCGGGGAGGTGGTCGAGTATGTGCCAGCACATGATTTGGTAATTTCGCGCGTAGGATACTTGAAGGACCTCATCGTTGAGAAGGCACGGAAGAAGAGGAGGCATTTATGAACACTAAAACCAAAACAGTGCATCCTCGACTCGCTTCGTCGCGCCCGTCGTTACGGGGCTCCTCGCTCATCCCGCTCCCGTTGTCGCGGACGGTCTCGGATTACACTGTTTCTGGTTTTAGTATCATAAACGCCGCCTCTCGTGATGATTGGGATGGGTTCGTGAAGTCTCACATGGAAGCGAATTTTCTGCAGTCATGGGACTTTTACGAATTTCATATTAGTCGCGAGAAGAAGGTCGTGAGGAGATTAGCCTACGATGGCGAGCAAATTGTAGGGGCGTATGCCGGAGTGGTGGAGACCGCGAAACGTGGGCGGTATATGGCGATTGCGGGTGGTCCAATTTTGGATTGGAAGAATCGCAAATTGGTTCAGGCCGCATTTAATGATATCCGTGAACAAGGGAAGAAGACTGGATGCGTCTTTGTACGAGTGAGACCACAACTTGAGTTGTCGGATTCATCGTTGAAATTGATGACAGAATTAGGGCTGAAGCGGGCGCCGATGTATTTGTCGGTAGAGTTCGCCGGGGTGCTAGATTTGCAGAAGTCCGAAGAGGAAATCCTGGCCGGCGCGTCGCAGGGCTTTCGTCGTAAATTACGCAAAGCCGCCAAGAACGACATCGAAATTACCGCAGAGACGAGCGACGAGGCGATTCAGGAGTTTTGTCGATTAGAGAAACTACACGCCGAGCGGCAAAAATACGTGGCATTTTCATCGTCGTTTTTGACTCGGCAATTCGAAGCGTTTCGTAAACATGATGAGGTGATTATTTATACCGCAAAGAAGGACGGTGAAACTTTGGCGCAGAATTTCATGATTTTCTATGGACCGGAGGCGAGCTATCATTACGGTGTATCGTCTGAGCTAGGGACGCGATATTCCGCAGCGCCACTGCTACATATGAAAGCCATGGAAGAAGCGCGGCGGCGCGGTTGCATCCGCTATAATCTATGGGGAATCGTGGAACCGAACGAGAAGTCACATCGGTTCTATGGCGTATCAGAGTTTAAGCGGTCGTTTGGATGCGAAGAATTGCGCTACACGCCGGCACATGACATGATTCTAAAACCTTTCGCCTATCAGAAAACTAAACTAGTTGAGACAGCAAGAAAGAAGATACGGCACGTGTAATACATACTTAATCAGAGTATTGTTAGTTAAACATACATATGAGAATTTCTCATAACAAAATAACCCTCTAGATT
>CAMNPZ010000007.1 GCA_946548715.1 uncultured Candidatus Saccharibacteria bacterium | reverse complement strand
TCTGGATTACCAGCAGTTGTTGCTATACCTGATTCTATAGTTGCATTACCAGAAGCTGTGGTTCCTACTAGTTTATTACTATTTGTTCCTCCTACTTCATTTCCTGTATATCCTGCTGCATATATAGCAAATCCTTCATTATCATTACAGAAGGCATGGAGTACTGTAGAACCTATATCATGGTCATATAGTCCATTATTGATATTGGCATTATGTGACTGCATGCCAGTACCGGACATAGTACAGGAGACGGGGACGGTGATGTTGATTTGGTCTACGACGGAAGGGTCTTCAGCTATCACCCGACTACCAGCCAATACCATACCAAGCACAGTAGTAATCCCAAGCAACATACCTAGGCTTAACGTTATCGTTTTATAATAATTCTGTATGACCATATTTTTCAATTTCCTTTAATTACCTTAAGCCCATTATACCACACATTCCGAGCAAAATCACAAACCAACATAAGCATTTTCGCCAACAACATGCATTCACCACATCGCCAACCAAAGCCTACCATCTCGCCCATGCTTGCCTTTCCGCGCCAACCAGCGTACACTTAATAAAAACCAAGTGGAGGTAATATGGGTTATTTAGAAGAAATGTTAGTTAGAAATGGCGTCATCTACCGTGCGCCAGATGGCAGTAGTTCCTACATCGAGGGGAGCTTGCTTTCGAATTCCCTCGTCGTCAGGAATTCATCCGGCTGGGTCACCCACCGCATCGAACGTGCAGCGAACGGCGTCGATCTCGTCGTCCGTAACGTCACCACCGGCCTAGTCGAAACTCGCGTCAGAGTCTAGCACTCTTGCATTTCGAGTGCTAATGATATATAATAGACGACATGAGTACGAAACGTGATTATTATGAAGTATTGGGCGTCTCTAAGAACGCCTCCGATGATGAAATCAAAAAGGCCTACCGCAAGCTCGCCATCAAATACCATCCCGACAAGAACCCCGGTGACAAAGAGGCCGAAGCCAAATTCAAAGAAATCAACGAAGCCCACGACGTCTTAAGCGACAAGCAGAAACGCGCCCGCTACGACCAATTCGGCCACGCTGGCGTCGGCGGCGCCGGCAATCCATTTGGCGGCGGAGACAACCCCTTTGCAAACGGCAATCCCTTCAGTGGCGGCGCTTTCAACTACGGCGGCCAGACCTTCAGTTTCGACTTTGGCGGTGGCGGCGGCTCTGTTTTTGATGACATCCTCGGCAGTCTATTTGGCACCCAAGGCGCTCGTCGTCCTCGTCGCGGTGCCGACTACCAGACCACTGTCACATTGACCTTCGAAGAAGCCATCTTTGGCACCACCAAGCCAGTCACCGTCGAAGGCAAAGACCTCAAAGTCAAAATCCCCGCCGGCATCGACGACGGCATGTCCATCCGACTCCGCGGCAAAGGCGGCCCCGCCCCAGAAGGCGCCACTGAACCTGGCGACCTCTACGTCCGTGTCAAAGTCAAACCTCACAAACATCTCACTCGTGAAGGCGCCATCATCCTTTCCGAAGAACACGTTAGCATGGTTGACGCCGCTCTCGGCACTGAAATCGAAGTCGAAACCGTCGATGGCAAAATCACCATGAAAGTCCCCGCCGGCACCCAATCCGGCACTCCGTTCAAGCTTAGCGGCCACGGCGTCCCCTTCCGTGCCGACGGCGACCGCGGCCCCCACATCGTCACCATCATCGTCGAAACCCCGAAGAACCTCAGCAAGAAACAAAAAGAACTCCTCGAACAATTCAAAAACACCAAAAAGCGCGGCTTCTGGAGCTAGACTAATACTGTTATTTTTATGAGCATTGAGTGAGCCAAGTATTTTTGGGTAATTTTTAGAAAAATCGACGCGCGTGGCCCCCATCCGGCGCAAGACGCGCGATTTTTCGTTAAGAAAATTGCCCAAAAATACATGCCGCGAACGAAACGCGAGTAAAAATAGCCGTATTAGGCTAGCTCACAGAGTCTACGCTTGCTTCTTTTGTCCTGGATTCGTTGTAATGAGCCCCTCTTCCGTTTCAGAAGCAATAATCTGAATATGTACGTGATTTTGCCCCGCAAAGAACAACCCTTGCCCCACTGGGAAATTCGACAACCGCCTCTTCTCTTCCTCAGTCAACTTAAACACATCCGACAGCACATCCACCGCCGCCACCGATTGTTTCAGCAGTAGTTGCATCGATGAGTTTCCCACAATCGCCCGCCCCATCTTGGTACTCATAAAGTCTTCCACGTCCTGCGTAATCGTCGTCAGCCCCAAGTAATACTTACGAGCCCGCTTAGCCAAAGAAAACAAGAAATTCGCCGAATCTTCGTGTTGCATCAACTGCCAAGCCTCATCTACAATTAATAACCGTTTCTTCTGCTCCGCCCGCACAATGTTCCAAATATGTGACAACACAATATACATCGCCACTGGCCTAAGCTCATCTTCAAGATCACGGATATTAAACACCACCATCTGATTATTAATATCAATGTTGGACTGCTGCGAGAAAATCCCCGCAAACGTCCCTGTCGTATATTTCCGCAATCTCTGTGCCAAAGAAGGACCCGAACCGCCCATATGTGCCAACGTATCGTATAGATTCGCAATCGTGGGCGGCGTCGACTGATGCGTCAACGGATCCGAAGTAATCCCAACCCGCGCATAAGTATCAATCAGCGCCTGATCTAGGTCTGCCTCCTCATTCGCCGTTAGCGCCGGCACCACGCTTCCTCCAACTACTTGATTCCCGCCTAGCATCAACCGGAATAGCCCATGTAACGTTACCAAATTCGCCCGCAAAGCATCGTTCGCATCCTCTGAATCTATCACCTTTGGTAAATCAAACGGATTAATCCGTACATCGGAGTTCAGTGACAACCGAATATACGACCCACCTACTGCATCGCACAATTTCTGATACTCGTTCTCTGGGTCAATAATCAATATCTCCGCCCCTATCATCATCGACCGAAGCGCTTCTAGCTTCACCGTAAACGACTTACCAGCACCAGACTTCGCAAACACCACCATATTTGCATTCTCTAGTGAAAACCTATCAAAAATCACCAATCCATTATTGTGCATGTTTACGCCATACAATATACCCTTATCTTGCGTCAAATCCGCCGAAGTAAACGGGAAAGATGTCGATATTGCACCAGTATTCATATTGCGTCGAATCTGCAATTGGTCCGAACACTGTGGCATCGTCGAATTAAGTCCCTGTTCCTGTTGCGAATTGGCTATTTTCGAAAACACCATCTGTTGTCCCAAAATTGTCTCTATCTTCTGTTGTACGAATTTCATCTCATCCAGTGAATCAGCCCACATCGTAATATACAGCCCATACCGGAAAAACCTTTCCGCCCCCACCTGCAACTGGTCACGCAATTCTTCCGCATCGGTAATCGCCGCCTCAAGCTCAGGGTCACGCACTTTACCCTTTTCCATGTTCAAATTCATCGAAGCCTCAAGCTGCGTCACTTTTGTTCGCAAATTTTTCATCACCACCGCCGATTCTACCGGATAAATATACATCGACACATCAATCACTTCGTCTATATTAATGATAGAAGACAACCACCCAGTATACAACATCCGCGGATAACCATAAATATACATCGTCCGACCGTATTTATTGCCCAACCGAAAATAATCTGAATGAATTTCAATCGCCGACGGCGAAATCAAATCTCGCAAAGTATTCGTGCCCTGCTCGAAAGCTCGCTGTATCTCCGCAGCCTCCATCGCTTCCTGTTGCGCCGCAATTTCCGCCGGCGTCAATTGTTTTTTCTTCCTAGCCATTCTGCGCCTCCTTTCCATCAGCCCTCTTCACATACAACGTAGCCAACCTCGAGAAATCCACCAAAGGCTCCCTTACGGCCGTATCAGGGTTATTAAAGTTATAATAAAGTTCAGCTAATTCCCTAGTATTTAATCTCACCGAATGGATACCAATCTGGAATAATCCCGACATCACTGAATCCACTCGGTTTGTGAGCTCAGTCAGAGCCTTCTCATATGTAGCCCGATCTATTCTCGTCACCGCAGGGCCTTTCGCCTTAGAAAACGATTTGAAGAAATTCTTCGTCTGTTCCAAAGCCTTCTCCGCATCTACCGAAGTATAATACGGAACCACGATGAAGAACGACTTATCCATAATATTTGCCTCTTGCGACAAAATATCAATAAAATTGATATAGTCATCCATCAACACCCCAAGCAACATATTATCATTGTTACGGCGAATCTCGGATAATTTCTCAATATACGGCCCAATATCTACCTTTTGGGACCTAACCAGAATCTGAATCGTAAACTTTAGCGAATTTAAGAAATTCTGATACGAGTATTCTACACCTTCTCGCTCCATATCGCTCATAAGATCAAAGTTAATCGATTTGCAAGCCACCACCGCACGGAACGACCCATCTTTCATAATCACCACATTATCCCTTAACTCCGAAATCAACAAAGTCGACTGCGTCGAAGTTGGTACGTCATGATTCGGCGAAACCGGTGCTTGCTGATTGGCCGCTATCGCCGCCGCACCCAAGCTAGCCGCATTCGGAGCCTGATTCGGCATGAGCACCTGTGGCCCCTGCGCACCACCTTGCACTTGTCCCGGCATCGCACCCAATGCCTGTCCTGGCATCATAGTTTGTGCTTGCCCGGGCATTATATTTTGAACTTGTCCTGGCATCGTATTTGGCACCTGTCCAGACATCGGCATTTGCCCTGGCATTGGCATCTGCCCAGACATAGGAACTTGTCCTGGCATCATAATAGTCGGTTCATTCTGTTGTGGATTCATAGTTTAATGCAGAGAGATAAAAACCTCACCCTCATCCCTTTCCTTTATTCTGTTTGCTTCCTTTGACAATGTCGCGATTGAAAAATCAGGATTGTTTGCTAATTCTATTATACTAGGTTTTACCGCAATTTGTCTACTTTTTTCAAATTCTTCTTTCCTGCGTGCCGCATCCGCCGGTTCCTTTCTCTGCTCTTCAGGCCTAGACTCGGGCATTACAACCACCGGCGAATCAAAATTCGGCGCCCCACTCACGGCATTATCTCTAGACACATTCTCAGTCGAGCTTACACCGTCTACAGGTTCATTACTTCCGCCATACAACGTATTATCCCGCTCCTCAACTTTAACCTCGCCATCAATCTTCTCGGATTCCTCTATCGCCTCACGCATTTCCCTTATTACCTTAGCGTGGCGGTCATTCTCGTCCTTAGCAATCGTGGACTCCAGATTATCAAAATGATTCGTCTCAAAAATATCATTCGTCATGTTCGCCTCAGCCACTAGCTCATCATTTACCTTTTGTTGACCAACCCCTTTAATCGCATATCCTTCCGTATCAACAATATCTGCCAAAAAAGACAATCTGTGCGTTGCTTCTTCGCCCGTTATGTCGCGCGTCCTCACTTCGTCATCGTCACGTTTTTTGGGAGCCGTTATCATAATAGTAGATTCTCGTTGCCCTGGCGTCCACCGCCTCGTACGCGGTTTCAGATAATATGACACAATCGCTGCAAGATATGTCTCCATCGGCTGATCTTTTTTCAAAGGCAACGCCAACACTGCGAGTAACAGTATAAACGGCACCGGAATTATCGCAAGCAACGGAAACAATTGAAAAAGCCCCACCGCCAGCGCTACCAACCCACCAGCAATCAAAAGATACACGAACTGCCGAAAACTAAACGGTCCGAGTAATTTATCGTCCGCCTCAACATCCTGAGGCACCTTATACTGCGCCATAATACTATTATATCATAAAAATCAATATAAACATAACCAACAAATCGGACCAACTAATTCCAATCAATCTTCCTAGCTCTCATTTTCCGCGTAGAATTCACTTAGTATTTCTTCTATCTTATCAAACAATTCACCCCTACTTGCTCGTGGAGTATCCTCCCTAAATTTTCGATATTTCTTTTCAATTATACTATCCGCCCCAAAAGACTTCGTTATTAATTCAACTGACCTAGCAAAGAAATCATCATCAGGGTCCGGAGCATCTCCAGTCTCATCAAACACTTTCCATAGTCTAGCTGCCACACCTGTTCTAAATGCTGGATCATCGTAAGACGCCGTTCCACCCGCATCATCGCCGCTAGCCATCTGCGTACTAGTTTGAGCCTTGGCCTTCTTATGTTGCTTATCTTTCTGGTCCAAGTATCTATATATTTCATCTTTATTGTCCAAATTAAGCATTTTACGTAACCAGTCTTTAGCATTATTCGCTGCACCCGAACGACGGGTAGCATATATTTGTTCCAACTTACCAGTCTTATCTAGTATACCTCTCAACTGACGACCAGCAAACTCTCTTTTGAGGGCTGTCATATCTGCCTTTCGTTTCTTCTCTGCCGTAGCAGCATCTTCGCCCCTATAGCGAGTTTGAATTTCTGCTCTAGTTGCTTCATACTCGGCTTTTCGTGCATCCAGCTCTTCTCTACTAGCATTTTCGTCGTTAAAATACATACCCAGTAAATGTTCAACCGCAGGCTCACGATAATCCGTTCGCATACCCAAAATCTGTCCAGTTGTCTGATCATTGAAATAATCTCTCGTCTTACGACGGAAGTATTTTTCAACATCTTCTTCACGACCCTCAAATCCATTCTTTTTATCTTTCCACACAGGCACCCATTCGTAAAGCGGGTTACCATTTTCGTCAACTTCAACCTGGTCAACTTCCTTACCATCCACCATCACTTTCCTCGTTTTCTGCTTTTGCTCATAGCCAGTCCAGAATTTTACACCGGAATTAATCTGTTCACTTCCCGATAGCCATTTCAAGCTTGCCGATAAGAACGCTGGCTCAAAGGCAGTTTGAATCTCCTCGCGCCTCTTTAGATATCCGCTAACGTCCCAATCCTTCGCCTTATCATCTTTCTTAAATCCATAAGCCGCCTTCAAACTCTCATCAAAACTCGACAATGCGGTCCGTTCAATATTATCTAGCGAAGTACCCTCAAGCAACTGCTTTGCACCCTTCTTTGCATACATTCTACCACCAGGATATTTGCCAGTATCCGGTTCTCCATCATGATACCCTCTAAGATACTCATCATACGTTACATTCATCACCTGTCTATCGTTTTTATTGTATATGCGTGCCGTCTCTAGATTGATATATTTACCAAATCGTCTCAAATAAGGGTCACTATCCTTAACTTCAAACATCAAGAAACTAGCCAAAGCTTGCGAAGCATGCGTACCAAGCTGCACTCCGTGGCTTAATAATTCATTCATATATTTTTTAGCCAGGTGCGTATCTCCTCGCTGGTTCAACACTCTTAAGCCAGATATAATTGAATCAACATTATCAATTGCATCCCTATTCCTTGTCAACTCGCCCAATCTATATTCCACGTCCTTCGTTGGCGGTGTCATATCAAAATATTTCTGCATCTTCGTTTCCACAATTTTCTTTTGCGTATCATAGCCCTGCGCCGCCGTTGCCGCTGCATAATGAATACCTTGCACGTCGCCCTCCATCAGTTGATGCGTCGTGGCATACTTTGCCCTAGCAAACGCAACGTCTTTGATATCATGTGCCTTATATTCACTTTTACCACGATTCTCATCATCAAAATGCACGTTGATCGCTTCTTCCATTCTTTTGTGGAAACCCTTTGCATTCTCGTATTCTATCTTTTCGCCTCGCGCTTTTTCGATCTTTAACTTGTCTGCCGCTTCTACATTAGCCAAATCAAGTCGCGCCAATCTAGCCTTCTGTGCCACGCTAGCACCACTTTGCACCACAGCCAATTGACCCAACCCCATATTCATGTTATTCTTATGTCTTTCAATTTCATGCGTATATTGCATATTCTGCGCTTGTCTCGCATATGCTTCTTCACCCTCACGTGATGGTAGACCATTCTGACGATAGTTTCGTCTCGCTGCATAAGCTTGCCCTCGTAGTTTAGCTGTTTCTGCCATTTCGCTCGCCTCTTCTTCCCTGGCCATCTTCCTATTCGACATAAATTGCATCAACCTAGCCGAAGGAGTCCTTCCCATAGCCAATCTTCGTTGATGCGATAGCTGTCGATGCGAATCCGCCCAAGCTCGATTTGCCGCCATTGGCTTTGCCGTGAGCGCACGCATCCGTGCGTTAATATCACCCAAGAAGGTTCCGCTCATTTGCATTAACTTCCAAGAGAAGAATAGCGGGAATACTTGCACTGCCACCCCAAGCAATAGCCCAAATCCATCCTTTGCACTCATAATGAGCGCAAATCCAGCCAACGACGACGCCCCAAACAATAGCGAGAACATCGGATAGAACACCAACATTCTCGTCAATAGCTGTTTCCACTTCTTATATAGCCCCTCCGTATTTGGCAAAATACTCGCTACAAACGCCAACGGCGAAATCATCACAAGCAGCATCACTACTGCTTGTCTTAAAGCAATCGTAATCAACCCAGTCGCTACTGCCACTATAGCACCTAATAATGTCGGGATTAACATCCATATCGCACCAAGCTCAAACGCAATCGTGCCACCACCCACCGCCAACGCCGTACCGCCGGCCAAAGAAGTATACATCTCCGCTGTTGATACCGCTGCGGCAGTAGAATTTGCCGTACTACCCATATTCGCAAGCGCCGTCTCTTCCACCGCAGCAAAAACACTCCTTAGCCCATGGCCTACGATATTCGAAACATCCACTGCTAGCGAACAAATCAAAAAGCTCAAATTTACCAAAATCGCCATCACTATCAACTTCGGCAACGTCTTCTTGATACCATAATTCGTAATTCCCAACCCAGTCAACTGTGAATAAATCACTATCAATAAGAAAATAATAAACACCACATTGGTTACGCTCAAACAGTATTTCCAAATCTCATAAATCGGTGTACCATCCTCTGCCGGAATCGGATCAATCAGCAATATATCCTCTATTTTCTTATATAGCCAATCTACTGCCTCAGAGACCTTTTCCATCACTGGACATACTATCCAACCAATCGCCCCCATACTAGTTTTACAACCATCAGCTTTCGTATCCGAATCAGACACAATGCTCGAATTATTTGCATCATCTGTATTCTGATCGCTTTCAGCATTCGTTTCACTATTATTTTCACTCTGACCATCTGTTGTAATAGTATTGGGTTCCGATGTTGTTGCCTGACCATCAGTATTCTGCGTGCTTTCCTGTACGACCTCCTGTGGCTCCTCTTCCAGAGTCGTCGAAGTTGTAGTTTCGACCGGTTCTGCATATGCCTCAATTCCACGTATCAAATCCACCCCTGTAACACTAGTTATCAGAGTCAAAAAAACCGCAAAACAAACCCCTATTTTTCTCAATTTCGAAGTTATCTTGACTTTCATAATCACGTGTCGCCTCCCAATTAGGCGTAAACTAATTATAGCACACATAAGCATTTTTGTCAATAATAACCCCCTATTATTTCCCAATTAGTCAACAAAATGGCATAACCACAATCTCGGTCATTTTTTTGGACTTTTTTTCGTAATACTGTTATAATAACAATATGTTAAAGAAAATCATCTTACCATTATTCCTAATCTTAACCTCCTGGACGTTTATCGCAACCCCAGCCTATGCTGCCAACGATTGCAAAGGCATTCAAGACACGAATGCTTATCAAAAATGCATGGCCACGCCCGGCAGCTATGACAGCTCCAAACAGTCTAACGGTTCCACAGCTAGTGCTCCTTTTAAAGGCACCTGCCGCTATGGCTTCCTCGGCCTCACCTCATGGGATTGCGGCGTCAACATATCCGACGAAGACTCGCTCAAAGCCGGAATCTTACAAATTGCCGCCAATGTCGCCACCGATATCACTATCATTGCAGCCTACTTAGTAATCGGTTTCGTTATCTACGGTGGCTATCTCTATATGTTTTCCTACGGCGATCCCAACAAAGCCGCCTCTGGCAAGAAAACCCTCACTAATGCTTTTATCGGCCTCGCCATCGTCATGTCCGCCTATCTTATCCTTAGCACTATCCGGTTTGCCCTTCTCGGCGCCAGCGGCAAATTCAACTGCGACCTCCTGAGCGAAACAGGCGCAGGCTGTGTCAATGCCAATGATGTCGTCACTCACGCCATTCAATGGTTCATTGCTATAGCTGGCGTAGTAGCACTAATCTTCGTAGTCTACGGAGCTATTTCATATATCACTTCTTCCGGTGACCCCACCAAACTTCAAAAAGCCAAACAATCCATCATCTACGCCCTCATCGGTCTCGCCATCGTTGCTCTTGCCGAGGCCATCACCGCCTTCGTTTCCGGCATGATTCGCGATGCCAATAATGCCGCTAGCTATACTAACCAAACTATAATTTCAAAGGAGTTACATGAAATCAAAAATCCTTAAAACCATCTTCATAATCGCTATCAGCGCCCTAGGATTTAATACCCTTACCACAACGCTCCCAACCTACGCACAGAACGACGTTTGTTCAAGTAGCGCCCCCAGCGAAGTCAAAAAAGCCGCTGGATGCTACGGTAATAGTAACGCCCTCCCTGGCCTCATTACCGGCATACTAAACGCCATCATTGCCGTCAGCGGCATTGTCGCGGTCATTTTCATTCTCATCGGCGGCATTAATTACATGACATCAGCCGGCGACTCTGGCAAACTCGAAAAAGCCAAAAAAACCATCCTCTATGCCGCTATCGGCCTCGCTATTGTCGCCCTATCCTTCACTATCGTTAATTTTGTTATTACAAATATTATTCCAGGACGCAGCTCGAACAATAGCCAACAAGAAGACGCCAACAATGCCGCTCAGCCCAAAGCTAATTCCGCCAACACCCCCAAGCAGGAAACGAAATAATCCTTGCATTTTATGAATAATCGTTATACAATAAAAACAAGTTAAACAAAGGATAAACAATGAAAGATATAATCACAAAGCTCGCAGAATTGCCAAAAGTCGATGTAGTTAACGGTGGCGGAGATGATTTAGTAACCAATATAACAAACATAATCAATGCAATCATTGCAATACTTGGTATAGTTTGTGTCGTAGTCATGATTATCGGAGGCGTTAATTATATGACATCTTCTGGTGATGCTGGCAAAGTTAAAAAAGGCAAGGATACTATTCTTTATGGTTTAATCGGACTAGTGATATGCGTACTAGCATTTGCGTTAGTCAACTTCGTCATCAAAAATATCATTGGACAAAACTAATAGTCTCTCACCAGAAATACGAAAGCATTGAAACAACCAAAATAGTTAAAAAAATATCCCCAAACGGGGATATTTTTTTTAACTCAAACTATTGTATCGCAATCTTCTTCGGCTGCTCAGTTTTTTCCTTCTCAAAGGTAATCGTGAGCACTCCATCCTTCAGCTCAGCCTTCACGCTATTCTCATCCTCGCGTACCTGTACGGGCAATGCAATCGTACGAGAAAACTCACCCCAATAGCATTCTTGAATATGCCATCTAGTCGTCTTCTCATCTTCTCCCCCAGATAGCACACCAGATATCGTCAGAATATTATCCGAAATACTCACATCGAGATCGGATTTTGATATCCCAGCTGTACGAGCTTTTACTACTAGTTTATCGGCGGTTTCATAGACATCCACAGCGAGCTGTCCAGGAAAATCGTCGGTATCGTTTGCCCACTCATCTTCGACTGGTTCGCTGACTTCCCCTTCGGTCATGGGTACATCCTCTACCATTGGAGTATCTTCGACTACTGGCTCTGAATTCTCAATTGGAGACATCATTTCTTCGTCTCCACCCAAGAACGCCGCAGCCAGCTCGTCCTCCATCAGCAAATCGTCACTTTTTGTACGTGCCATATTTCCTCCACTTATATTGTTATGCTTTATTATATACGAACATCGTAGTAAAATCAAGAGAATCATGCAAAATATTGTAAAAAATACAACATTTCCTAACCTTTTTGACCTACTCATGCCTCACTCCTGTAGGGGTTGCGGCCAAATTGGTACTGTCTTATGTGAACGTTGTAAACTTTACATCAAAACCAACCACCAGGCCGTTTGTCCACACTGTAAATCACCCACCGAATCTGGCAAATGTTCCAATTGTCCAGCTCTACCGCCTATTTATGTCATTGGCGAACGCTCTGGTCTTCTCGGCAATATCGTTCACGA
This sequence comes from uncultured Candidatus Saccharibacteria bacterium, assembly GCA_946548715.1. Lineage (GTDB taxonomy): Bacteria > Patescibacteriota > Saccharimonadia > Saccharimonadales > Saccharimonadaceae > Nanosyncoccus. The sequence goes on along the minus strand of CAMNPZ010000007.1, from coordinate 32,154 downwards.
CTACAAGTACAAGTCCATCCGCGCCCTAGCTCGTCCTCTTGCCGAACTCATGCACGAATTTCTTCCACCACAAGATACTCCAGCTGTCATTGTCCCTCTTCCCACTATCGACAAACACGTCCGTTCTCGTGGATTCGACCATATCAAACTCATCGCCAAACACCTCGCCAAGCTCAAAGCGCCGAATTGTACCTCCAGACAACTACTTATTCGCACTAATAATACAACCCAAGTTGGCACCGACCGCGCCACGCGCATCCTTCAAGCCACCAACGCCTACAATATAGCCTCATATGCCACCATCGACCCACAAGCCACCTATATTCTGTTAGATGACGTCTGGACCACCGGCGCTTCCATGCACGCCTGCATTAAAATACTCCAGCAAGCTGGAGTATCTAAAATCATTCTCGCACTACTGACTCTCAGTCGTCTCGACTAAAGAGACATTATCTTGAGTTTCAATCTGCTGCCCAGAATTTGGCAAAGCTGAAATCACAAAATTCACAATTGCATACGCAAACACTGCAATCACTAACCCGATAATCGCATAAAGCACCGTATTTTTCGCATCAGTAACCTTCTTCGAATCACCACCAGATATCACGTATTTAATTCCACCAATAATCAACATAATTACCGCAATAATGCCCACGATATACAGAATCGTATTCGTAATCTGCCGGAAAGCACCAGTTGGTCCAAAAAGATCAGCAGGACAACCATCGCACCGCGCAGCCTCCGCACCCTCCTGCAAAGTCAACGCCGACACTGACCCAAGCCCCACAAGACTAAGACTTACTATTGTAATTGCTATAATTGGTAAAACAATTCTTATTATCCTTCTCATAATTCAATTATACCATATCCTCCAAAAAACTACAAAAAAGCCAATCTGCCAACTTCTGCCTATCAAAAATAAATTCAAGTTTAAAAGCCGGCATATCATATAACAATTCCCATTCGAAAATGAAAGGCGCCAGATTGGTGTTTTCTTCGCGCGAAGTGCGTCTTCCCGACGAGCGAGCGCGAAAAAACGCCAAAATGGCGCCTTTCAATTCGAATGGCGGAGGGTGGGAGATTCGAACTCCCGCTCCAGATCACTCCAGACTAACGATTTAGCAAACCGTCCCCTTCAGCCACTTGGGTAACCCTCCATTACATATTATTCTATCATATTTCGTACTTTTTTGTAACTCAAAATCAATAATATGTTATAATGAAGTTATGGCAAAAAAACAGCAAGAAGTCTCTTGGCAAGCCGAAGAATACATAGTTCCAGGTCGCAACACGTGGTGGTATGTTGGTCTTGCTGTGACTACAACTGCGCTTTGTATTCTTGCATGGTTCCTCGGGTGGTGGACATTCCTAGTTCTTATTATTCTCTGCTTCATCACTATCCTCACCTCTACCTTCCGCCCACCCCGCAAAATTAATTACACTCTTTCCACCGAAGGTCTTCACGAAGGTCAACGTCTCCATAAGTACGAAGATTTCAAAGCTTTCGGCATCCTACAAGAAGGCACTCACTACTCCGCCATCCTTATCCCCAAAAAACGCCTCGGTCTCAGCGTCAAAGTCTATTTTCCCAGAACCAGCGGCGAAATCATCGTCGATACTCTCGGCGCACACCTCCCCATGCAAGAAGTCAAACTAGATTTTCTCGATAAAATAGTAAACTTCTTGCGAATATAGCATAAGTATGATAATATAGATAATAATTAATAGTAAAGGTGGGTAAAATGGACCAAAATCAACCAAGCGTAGATAACGATCTACAAAAAGCAATTGACGATATTACTAATACAACCAACATCGATCCGGTTTTTTCTGACCCGGTCGCTGCACCGTCTTCCGTGCCAGAAGGTGACACTGGCGAACTCGGCGAACCAGTTGGACCTTTTCCAGAGCCCAAGCTTGAAGTAATCGCACCGGCACCCGAAGCTATCGCTCCACTTGACGCGGCAAGTAATATTCCAGATCTCGCTATGCCAGAAACTCCAACCGCACCAGCAGAACCCATTGCGGCGCCCGTTCTTGCTCCTGCCCCCGCACCCACGGTCCCAGCTCACGAAGCTCCAATCCCAACAGAGCAGCCTCAAAATCTCAATACCACTGAAATCAAGAAAGCCGCCCTTCGCGACCTAATCCCACTTTTAGACAAGATCAACATGGACGCATCTCAGAAATTCGACATCTATCGCAATATCTTTGAGGACCTCAAGGATTACACCGTTTTGGACCCTGCCTATCATGCCGCCCGCGAAATCCCTGATGAAACCAAACGTGCCGAAGCGCTTCTCTATCTCGTCGAAGCTATCGACAAAATGTAAATCTAGACCCACCTCACACAAAATAACCCCCGCCAAGGGGGTTATTTATTACGAACGCTATCTTTAATATATAGGGCTTCTCCCGAAGAAGAAGCCCTATATTTATTAGTAGCCCATTCCGCCCATATCTGGTGCAGCTGGCTTCTCCTCTGGAATCTCACAGATCAAAGCTCCCATCGTAATTGCCGTGGCCGCAATCGAAGTTGCATTCTTAACCGCTTCCTTCGTTACCTTAGCCGGATCAATCACGCCAGACTTCTTCAGGTCCACTAACCCATCAGCTGGCTTCATTACGTTCACGCCAAATCCAGGTTTCGCCGCCTCAACTTCAGCTAGCAACGCCTGGGCATTCAGTCCAGCGTTCTCCATAATATGTACAAATGGTGCCTTCAATGCATTTTTCACGATACGCGCTCCGGCATCTTCATCAGATAGTTTCGCCGCCGCATTCACCAAAGTCACACCACCACCAGTTACAATGCCTTCAGCCAGTGCCGCCTTGGTTGCCGCTACCGCATCATCTACGCGATACTTCTTCTCGTCAATCTCGGTTTCGGTTGCGCCACCCACCTTAATCACTGCAACTTTGCCAAGTAAAGCCGCGGCTCGTTTCTCGAGCTCTTCGCGCTCATAATCCGACTTCGCCGCTTCCGCCAAAGTCCGAATCAACGCAATCCGCGCGTCTACCAACTTCTTATCACCCGCACCCTTAATAATCGTCGTTTCGTCCTTCGTGGCGATTACTTTCGCTGCCGAACCAAGCACCTCAAGCCCCACTTCTTCGAGCTTCAAGCCCTTATCTGCCGACACCACCGTCGCATCCGTCAAAATCGCAATATCTTCCATTATCTCTTTGCGTCTATCTCCAAATGCTGGCGCCTTGAGTACCAAAGAGTTAAACACGCCCTTCAACTTATTCAGCACTAGTAGCGACAAAGCTTCACCCTCTACTTCTTCCGCAATAATCACAAGGTCTTTCTTGCCACTCTGAGCTATTTTTTCAAGCAAAGGCAAAATATCCGATGCCGCCGAAATCTTCCGGTCAGTCACTAATACCAAAGGCTTCTCAAACACTGCTTCTTGACGGTTCACATCTGTCACGAAGAATGGTGAGGAATAACCCTTATCATACGAAAAGCCCTCTACAATCTCTTGCTCCATTTCAAGACCTTGACCAGCTTCAACTGTCACGACACCATCCTTACCAATCTTCGAAATCACCTCTGCAATCAGCTTGCCAATTTCAGCATCACCCGCCGAAATCGTTGCAACCTCAGCTACCTTACCAGAATCACCTTCAATCTTCTCGGCCGCCTTATCAATCGCCGCCACAATTTCAGCCCCAGCCTTCTCAATACCACGGCGAAGCTCCATCGGGTTCACCCCTGCCGCAATCAGCTTATTGGCCTCAGCCAAAATATTGTAAGTCAACACTGTTACAGTGGTAGTACCATCACCTGCAACCTTGTTTAGCTTCTGCGCAGCAGTCTTGATGAGCTTCGCACCTACCGCTTCACCAAGCGATTCATCTTTTGAAGGAAGCTCCACCGCCTCTGCCACGGTCACACCATCATGCGTAATCACTGGCGCGCCGTATTCCTTCTCGATAATCACATTCTGCCCCTTCGGACCAAATGTTACCTTCACTGCGTCATATAATTGCTTTGCTCCAGATAGCACCTTTTCGCGTGCCTCTGCTTCATAGAATATCTTTTTAGCCATTTTTTTCTCCTTATTTCAACTATTATTCCACCCCTGCTAAATCACATACTTTTCCACAAGTTTTCCACAACCTACAAAGTTGCCAAAATATCTTCCTCTTTCAAAATAATGTAGTCTTTTTCGTCAACCTTGACTTCAGTTGTCGAATACTCCTTATACACAATCTTCTCCCCCTTCTTCACCGACTTCACTTCTGGACCAACCGACTCTACTACTGCGTAAGCTGGTTTTTCTTTTGCTTCGCCGAGCAATATTCCCGATTTAGTCTTCTCAAGTGGCTTCTCTACCACCGCCACCACACGATCTTTTAATGGTTTAAGTGCCATATCTATTTCTCCTTTTCTACCCCCATTATACCAAACTAGCACTCATAATGCAAGAGTGCTAATAAGATATCAATAGAGTTTGAACTTTGGTTTTTATGAGCATTGAACGAACCAAGAATTTTTCGTCAATTTTTAAGAAATTTGACTCGCGAGCCCTGAAGAGAGCCGCGAGACGAGCAAATTTCTGTCAAGAAAATTGACGAAAAATTCATGACGTGAGTGAAGCGCGAATAAAAATCAAGTTCAAACTCTAATGATTATCAATTAGCTCTGCCGCCTTCTTAATCATATACGCCGCTTCATTGGTAGGGATAATATATACAGGCTTCGACCCCTCCTCGGCAATATTCGCATATCCTTTCGACTTGTCAAGCTTTACATCGCTACGTACCTTGAATCCAGCAAACTCCAGTTTCGCCATAATCGCATTTCGTACCGGAATCGACCGCTCACCAATCGTCGCCGTAAACACAATCGCATCCACACCGCCCATCTTCGCCGCAAATTCACCAATCTTCCCCGCTACGCCATCGATAAACAAATCAAACGCTGCCGCCGCATCTTCACGGTCTTCCTCAGCACCTGCGATAATCTCGCGCATATCATTCGAGCCTGCCATCGCAAGCAACCCAGATTGCTTATTCATCAGCTTAATCGCTTCCGCTGCGCCTAACTTCTCGCCCAACAGTGCTCCAATCGTCGGATCAATCGAACCAGTCCTAGTCGACGACATCAACCCCTCAAGCGGAGTCTCACCCATGGATGTGTAGGCTGGTTGTCCATCAACTAATGCCGTCACCGAACAGCCAGAACCTAGATGACAAACAATCATCTTCTTTTCGAGAATCCCAAGTTCCGGAATCCGGCCCATCATATATCCATAAGACGCCCCGTGGGCACCCCAACGCCCCAAGTCAAACTCATCCACAATTTCCGCCGGCAACGCATAAGCCATATCCCGTCGTGAATCCCGTGTCAAAGCCTCCGAATCGCTCATCACCATCACCGGCACATCCGGAAATGTCGCCGTTGCATTCTTAATTCCCCGCTCCGTCCCCGGCACGTGCAGCGGATTCGTCACTCGCACTTTCTCAAGCTCTTTGAATGTCTGCTCGTCTACGATATGGTTCTGTGAGAAATATTTCCCCGCTGCCACCACTCGCACCAAGATACCATCAAGCGGATGTGCCGCATTGATAAATCCTTCCTTCTCAAATATTGCCTTTGCTTCCTTAAACGCCACGTCCAAGGTTTCCCAGTTCTTGTCCACCACCTCATCAGTTCCATCTGCTCTCGTAATCGTACAAATAAACTTCTTCTCACCTCCCTTTTCAATCCCCTCGAAATACAACGAGCATACTTCATCCTCACCTTCATACAGTGAAAACTTCTCACTCGACGATCCCGAATTCAAAACTAAGAAAATTTTAGTATTATTATTGTTTGTTGACATAAAATAACTCCTTTACTCAATTATACCACACTGCTCAAAGGTAATTGCTAATCGCATCTATCAGAGAGGTCAATTATAGTATAATCGTTCAAATCGTATCCATGGGCTTTCATGGCCGCAAACGCCGCTTCAGTATAAATATCGTCGTTCGTACTAATAGTTATGCAATAATTCTTTTTACATGCAAGATTCTTTTCCATATAATCCACCTTATAAAACCCTCCTGTTATTTCATCTTTGTATTCAAGTGGCAAAATATTCACGATTGTTCTTTTCTTTTCATAATTCTCTAAAAATGATTTTAATTCCGCATCATCCTCATGCGCCTCCGCATATTCACGTAACACTAATAAACTACCACTATCCGTTTCATAATAATCAAATCCCAAATCTGACTGTATTAAATATTCGTTTACATAAACAACCTCATCATTTTTGAGGTCAAATTCAATCGTCTTACTCTCAAAACCATCTTTCACAATATCTGCAACGTAATGCCCCGGAGTCATATTCCTAAGCATTCCATTACCATACGTTTGTCCCGCTATCACAATTTTCGCATCTGTAGGAGCCACATTTACCAATAAATTAGCATTATTCTGCGGCTTCAAAACTATCGCACCCACCGCTAATAGTAATATTATTGCCGCACACGACAAAACAGCTGCTATTTTATGTTGACTTAATAAATTCTTAATTTTATTCATTTTTACCACTCCCTAAATCATTTGCTGCACGCACCACATCCCTCGGTATCTCTTGAAAATCCTCATAATACAGCACAACCGCTGGTACACCAACCACAGTCCATTTATCGTTCTCCTTTCTAAGAATCGATCTATAGCTCGCAGAGTTCAGCTTCAAAAGAACTACCCCATATTCCCCTTCATTCGTCAGTACAATTTTTTCGATTCTATATCTATCATTCAAGAATTGAAACCTCCTCTTAAAAACATCCGCAATTTTGACCTTCTCGCTTTCTATTTGAGTCGCCAAATCCGCATCATCATTTGAAGCTCTAAAAGAAGAATTAGCGTTAATCGCAATAATCACGCCTATTATCGCCACAAGACAAATTATCGCCGTACCAACAATAATAGCTATTTTATTTGTCTTCGATAATCCTCTTTCATGCTCATATTCCATCTCTATCCCTCCCCCATGAATGGATTACTATAATCATAGAAAATAAAACGATATTTACCTAGATCATCGTCCAATTCTTTACGAAAATATTCAATCGCGTCATCAAAGTAATCCTCATTGGTATCGATAAGAATACATACCTTAAATTCCTCACACCCTTGCTGATAAATATAAAAATCTTCCTCATAAATCGGCAACTTGGCCAGAATAGGATATCGCCTAATCATCTCGTCCGAACCCGCATTATATCTATATCCCATCACGCCCTCGGCAATTCGCCCGTCATTCTCATTAATCGTATACCAATCTTTGGCCTCTTCTGTATTAGGTGTCATTACAATATGAACCGGTGTCGCTTCTCCCCATCCTACCTCAATTGTCATCTCGACAGGTTCAAAGCCATATTTCTCTGCCCTTATCTCGTGTTTACCAGCTGATAGTGTTATCTCCCCCGATTTTACTACCGCCTCCCCGTCCAATGATATCATCGCAGATTCAGGAGTATACAGCAAATCAATTCGAGGCTGATTGGCTTCTATGTAAGTTTTGATTGCTACAACTATTATTACCAAGAATATCAGAACACCACACCCGACAACAATCGGTACAGTCTTAGCAGGATCTGGTCTAATGCCCCAAAAAGTATTCTTTTCTAAATCATCTTCCATTTAAAGCCCCTCCGGACAACTACCTACCGGCAAATCGTCCTCATGGTTCAATAGCACCTTAACTATTTTATCAAGCATCGAAAAATTTGAACCTTTGTCGGTCCCAATCGCCACCGCTGAACATTTCCCATTTTTGAGCTTAATCAAACCGAATTGTCTAGTTGCAGCACCATCCGAATCGCCCCAACCACCCTTTATCATCGAGGTATAATTGCTTGCCAAACCATGGCTCCCATCACTAGCGTTATGCGTTCGCATCGCCGAAAGCACATCCGCAGATTTAGATATAGACGACATATTCGCCGCAAAAATTGCTTGCTCAACCAACAACCAATCAGTCATACCAGATGTCAGATAATCACCATTGCGAGTGCCATTTACCTCAGTAGACGAATCCCCTCCAGCCCTAATCACCTCTGTTACTTTACTAGCCGCAGACGAATTATCACCCCCCAACGCCACCCACAACCACCACGCTGCACAGTTATCAGATTGTGTAATCGCAGCATTCACCGCGGTACTTAAAGAATAACCAGTGCAACTAGTCCCATACGGTTCAGTCACGTCCCCAGTACTAACATTTTCCTGAATAGCCGCAATCGCTAACGGCACCTTAATCGTAGACCATGCTCTACCACCCTTCCAAGAACCACCAATTTTAACCTTACCCTTGTCCTTATTACCAGGCGCAGAAACAGCCACACCGACCTTCCCCCCGTCTTTTTCTAGCTCCTTTAAATCTTCATCGAACGAGCCAATCGAAGCACCCTCATCCCCCTCGCAGTCTTCAGCGCCTACATAACGGAAAATATGATAACTGCCACGACTATCCGCAAACGTAACACCCTGTTTTATTTTACCAGTGTATCCATTTAAAGATGCACTCGCCTGCTCGCCATTGCCTAAATAAACATAAATATGCCCATTCGCACCTTCGCCACTTCCTGCATTGACCACCATCACATCGCCCGGTTCCAAATTATCCTCAGAATTATTGTTTGGGATTTCCTCCCATGACGAAGAGGTAGACATGTATTGTTGCAAAGGTCCCGTACAACAAGCAGGATAATCTGGGTCAGCAGCCTTTCGCACCACTACGGCCACAAAACGACCACAATCCGCCGCACCACCAGCCCAACCATCCCAGTTCGTCGCAGCAGATGCTATACCCACTTCCGTAGCCGCCTTCGCATATTCGGGTTTTATATCATTATGATGATTATCATCTGGCCAAGCCAACTCCCTGGCAACCTCTGCAATCCTCGCCCCACCACAACTACTCGTATTCTTGTCACCTGCGCAAACAAGTTTTCCGCCACCGCTTCCACCATTCGCATTATACTTATAACCCAATCTTTCCAGTGCAGGAACAAGATACTCCCACATTTTCCCCGGATCCCATTTACCAGCCTGATCGGGTAAATGTTCGTGTCCCAATACTCCTATATACTTTTTCGTCTCCGCAGGGCTAAGCTTCGGCGCTGTCTCTTCTCCCTGCTCTTGCCCTTTAGTCCATTTTAAGCTAGATTCCAGCGGAATACCAGTCTCATCACTTATGGCAATCAATAGTTTTGCCAAATACTCATATTGATCATCGGTAAAATTATATATATTATACTCTGGCCTATTATTCCCATAATCGTCCTTATCGTAAGGACTCCCTACCACCTCAATTTGTATTCCATATTGATCCCACGTGTTTTCTGAACTACCAGCTACTGCCGCAGACGGACTCGATAATGGAAAATACTGCTGTATCTCCTTTGTCACTACATCTATTGCGAAATGCGGTGGACAATAGTAATCCATATCTCCTCCACAAAAATATGTCCAAGAAACGCCACTAGTATTTGCTGCCGTCCAGTGCAAGACTATAAACCCCGGCAATCCAGCTCCATCTCCAGCAGCACTAGCAAACGAAGTATAATTATCTGTCCCTATAGTCATCGCGCTAGTATCGATATGTTTGCCGCCAGCTCGAGAATTAAGCGCTTTATCTATCTTAAAACCCTCTAGTCCAGCTTTATCTAACCATTCATTCGTTGGCTTATGTAGTTTCGTATCAGATGATGCGGCTTTAGTCCCTTCATTATTCAAATTGTCTTCAGCATCACTCGACGAACTCTCTTCCTTATCGTTTGATTCTTCCGTATCTGTCTCCTCTTCATCCTTCTTCTCCGCATCCTTTTCCTCTTTTTTGCTTCCTCTTTCTTCATTACCTACATCAATTGAACCACTACAGCTTGCAGATTCACGAGCCAAAGTTGCACCTTCAGTTGTTAATCGATGTAAGCAAGTCAGCTTACCCAAAGCATCCCCAAGTTGATTATTCGCCGTCGATCCCCTTTCCGAAAAGTGGCCGAGAGAATTATTCGCCAAACCACCATTTACGTTGTCTGGATCCTTCTTAGCCCAATCACAATAATGCATCCCTCTTAGATAATGATCATCACACGACCATACATCATACAGAATAAAGAAAACTGGCTCCTTACGCTTTTCAAAGTATGCAACATACATATCGCCCATGTGCACCGCATACGCCTCATTCGGAAGCACTAACCAATAATACTTTCGTGTACTATGATTACCATTTGGCACTATTGTCACTGGCCAAGTACTATAATTGAAATCGAAATTTTCAGCATGAATATACGGCATATCAAAAAAGTCACTGTCAATTCTAGTATTTAGCTTCACTAATCCTCCATTTCTTGAATTAAGCACAGTCTCAGGATATTTTGACCAATTGCCCTCAAGATACCAAAAACCACCAGTACCTTCGGTATTTGCACTACCAGGAGGAGTATCAGGATTTATTTTATAACTAGTACCATCACCATAAGCGCCATCATCGCCATTGCTCATCCAACACGGACTATAAAAATATATGCCATTAGCACCATATGTTGAATATGGGATACCTTCCGCCATCACTTCCGAAGTACAAAAAAAGAGACAAAACCAAGAACACACACCTATCAACGAAAACAATAGCCCAATTTTCAACAAACTTTTCATACACACAACCTTAACCTTTATACTATTATACACAATTATTCGAAAAAACAATAGCTAAATCACTCATCACCCCCTAACCAACTCCTCCACCCTTTTTGCTACCCCATTCGCACTATCCACTAACTGAGCATTCGGATAATACTCAGCAATCAGATCTTTTACCAACGGATAGTGTGTACACCCCAACACCACAGCGCCATAAGAATCATCTCGTGACAATAATTCGTTTAATTTTGCCTTCACTCTCCCCAAATCAGTCTTATAATATTTCTCTATCGTCTCCGCCAATCCCGGACAAGCCAACAAATCCACCTCTTGACCAATTTGCCGATTCTTTTCTGCCAACAGTTTCATTCGTTCCGAATTAATCGTATTCGGCGTCGCTAGCACCAAAACTTTTCGCACACCAGTTGATAATGCCAGCTTGACCGCAGGCTCGGTCCCCACAAACTGTATATCTGGATAGTCCCTTCTCAGTTTATCAATACATCTCACAGTTGCCGTATTGCAAGCAACAACTATGAGCTCCGCGCCCCAATCACGTAGTGCTTCTACCTTATCTCGCACAATCTCGTATAATAAGCCAACTGGCTTCTCGCCATAAGGACAGTTCTCTGAATCCGCAATATAGCGGTATTCCATTTCAGGTAAGCGTTTCTTCACTGCCTCCAGTATTGTTGTTCCGCCCATCCCCGAATCAAACACACCGATTTTCATCGTATTTAAAAACGTCCTACTCCGCCCACTTTGCTTTTTTCTTATGCTTCCTCACAATCATCACAATCGCCGCCACAATCGCCGCAATCGAAGCCACCACGAGCAGCAAGAACCATATCGGACAAATAATCACCGTTTTCTCATTAGTAGAAGAATTCCCTTGATAATAAATCGTCTGTTCCACCTTCACCGCGCCAAGCAAAGGCAACCCTTCGCTAATCTCTCTCGTAATGTATCGAGTTGTCTCCGGCATAATAATTTCAGAATAATAATGTTCTTCAGTATCACCTTCTACTATCACATCTCCAGTAAAGAAATTCGTTGCTTTTATAATGATAGTTGCATTTTCATGAATATTACCTTCATTGCTGATTTGTGCACTCAACACAATTGGTGGATTAGCTACAAATCCAGGAATCTCATTACTTAGTATTTCACCTTTACGCACCGTCTCTCCTGCCACATCCGCATAAATCAAGCTGGCCATCTCAAAAATATCTTTCACAGCCACGCCATTCTCCGATGCCTTAGTGTCATCATTTCGCGTAATAATAATTGCCGCATACTGACCACCAGCCGGTGCATTACCTGGTACTTTCACCTTAAACTTGATTTCACTCGTCTTATTGGGTTCAATTGTACCCGTCGGATTCTCAATCGTAATCCAATCCTTAATCATGTTATATTTAGAATCGGTCGTCAAATCCGCTTCATAGCCTTCACCTACCACACCATAAGGTGCCACATACGCCTTATAATTCAAGTCTTCCGCAGAATCATTTGGGTTGATTATAGTTATTGTCCCCTCTGCAGTCTTTCCCGCCTCTAGCGACAACCTCTGACTCATCGGCGTCACGGTAAAAAAATTCGTTCCGTCCATCTGGACTCTACCTCCTCTGCCCCGCCACACTCAGGACACATTATTAATTATCTTACCACCTATTATAACAAAATTTTTTCAATTCTCAAATACTATTACAATAACACCACACGAATGTTTTCTTTCTTCGCCTCGCTCCACTCCTCTACTGCCTTCCTCACCCCAGGTAGCGCCGGATTCGTGTAGTCATGCACTACAATCACCCCACCCTCGCTCATCCTCGGCCCCACTAGCCTCAACGAATCCCTTATCGACTCATAAAAATCCCCATCAAGAAACGCAAACGCAATCCGCTCCGGCACGTCTTCCTCCCTCAGCTCCGAGAACCACCCCTTCTTGATCACCGGCACCGGTAGTCCTGCCCGGAGGAACCTCTCTTTCACCTCCCGTTTCGTTACAAACAACTCCCCCGCCCGAAAATCCACCCCCATCACCGACTCATCCGCAGCACTCTTCTCTGGTAATCCCTCAAATGAATCATAAATCCACAACTTTTTCGCAAGTTTTCCACCATCTTTCCCCAACCTATCCACAGGCTTATCCACAGAGTTTTCCACAAGTAACTCTGCGAGCATTAACGATGTATCCCCTTTATAACATCCGAATTCCACATAATCTCCCTCCACGCTCAAGCATTCCCTCGCGAGCGCCAATATCTTCTCAGTCTCTTTTTCTGACACTTGATCATTCTTCCAAACCATAACTCTAATATTCCTTCCTTTGTAATCAAAATTCGAATCGGAATTCACTTCTGATTCGAATTTCATCATTTTTCTGTCAAACTCTTTTTTCCAAAAAGAGTTTGAGCTAAGTATTCTCCCGTCGGCGTATCACCCCGTTTCGCCAGTTCCTCCGGTGTCCCCTCCGCCACTACTTGGCCGCCCTTCAGACCCCCTTCCGGACCCATATCAATCACCCAGTCCGCACTCTTAATCACATGTAAATTATGCTCAATAATAATCATCGAATTCCCCCCATCCACCAATCGATTCAAAATCGCCAGCAACCGCTTCACATCATCCGAATGCAACCCCGTCGTCGGCTCATCCAATATATACAAAGTCTTCCCCGTCGAACGCCGCGAAAGTTCCGTTGCGAGCTTAATCCTCTGTGCTTCCCCTCCCGAGAAAGTCGTCGCTGGCTGCCCTAACCTAATATATCCCAGCCCCACCTCTTGAATCGTCTTGAGTTTCGAGGCAATCGCAGGAATCGACCCAAAGAATTCCACCGCCTCATCAATCGTCATATCCAGCACCTGTGAAATATCCTTCCCCTTATATTTCACTTCCAGCGCCTCGGCATTGTATCGTCGTCCATGACATTTTGGACACGTCACATACACATCCGGCAAGAAATGCATCTCGATTTTGTTCACGCCATCCCCCTGACAGTGCTCACATCGCCCGCCCTTCACGTTAAACGAAAATCTTCCTGCCTTATATCCACGAATTTCCGCCTCCGGTTGCGCCGCAAATAATTCCCGAATTGCCGTAAACACCCCCGTATACGTCGCCGGATTTGACCGCGGCGTCCGCCCAATCGGCGACTGGTCAATCACAATCACTTTATTCAGATTCTCAATCCCATCAATTCGTTCATGTGTCCCCGACACCGTCTGCGCATGATGCAGCCGCGCCAACAACTCATTTGCCAGTATCGAATTCACCAAAGTAGACTTACCCGACCCTGACACCCCCGACACCACCGTCATCACTCCCAGCGGGAAATGCACGTCAATATTCTTCAAATTATTTTCGCGCGCCCCCACCACGACCAACTCACGCCCCGCTCGCACTTTGCGTCGTTTCTTCGGCACCGGTATCGTCATCTCACCCGACAGATACTTCCCTGTAATCGAATTCGGGTTCGCCATCACTTCTTCCGGCGTTCCCGCCGCTACCAACTGTCCCCCATGCGCCCCCGCCCCCGGTCCAATATCAATAATGTAATCCGACGCTAACATCGTATCTTCATCATGCTCCACCACCAACACCGTATTACGTAAATCCCTCAAATGTTTCAAAGTCGCAATCAGCTTATCGTTATCTCTCTGATGCAACCCAATCGACGGCTCATCCAGCACATACAGCACCCCCTGTAGTCCCGACCCAATTTGCGTCGCGAGCCGTATTCGCTGCGCCTCACCACCCGACAAAGTATTTGCCGCGCGCCCCAGCTCCAGATATCCTAGCCCCACGTCTTTCATAAATCCCACTCTCGCCCGAATCTCTTTCAAAATCGGCCCCGCAATCAGCATATCCGCCTCAGAGAACCCAAGGTCCTGCGACAATACCTCAAGCGTTGCATCTACATCTAGATTACACATATCCACAATATTCAGGTCATGCACCGTCACCGCAAGTACTGCGGGCTTCAACCTCGCCCCATGACACTCCTGACACTGCCTCACCCGCATAAATCTCTCAATATCATGCTTCGTAAACTCCGAAACCTTCGGGTCATGATACCGCCTCTCGAGCATCGGTATCACCCCTTCATAAGTCGTCTCGTACACCGTCCCATCCGCAAACCGTCCCGACCCGCTAATTTTCATTTCATACTTCTCGTCACCCGTTCCGTACAAAATCATATGCTGTACTTCCTCAGACAGCTCTCCAATCGGCGTATACACATTAAATCCATGTCGTACCCCCACTGCCATCAACCGCTTCAGCCACCACGATTCCTGTCCTACTCGGTTAAACGGCCTAATTCCCCCTTCTGCAATCGTCAAATTCTTATTAAACACCAGCCCCGGATCAATTTCCATCCGCGTCCCCAGTCCCGTACACACTGGACACGCCCCCTCCGGTGCATTAAATGAAAACAACCTCGGCGTCAGCTCCGGTATCAATTCGTCCGGATGGTCCGGACACGCATATCGTTGCGAATAGGTCAGCACTTCCGAATTCCCCGCCCCAATTCTCGTCTCCCCCACCGCCGTCGCATTGTCTGTTACTCTAAGCAGCTGCATTATCCCCTGTCCCATCTCAAGTGCCTGTTCTATCGAACCCGCAATCCTCGTATGCAGTTCCGGCGACAACACAAACCTATCCACCACCACTTCAATGTCATGCCGTTCGTTTTTATTAAGCTCCGGAAATTCATCCAACGCATAGATAATTCCATCCACCCGCACCCTCGAATACCCCTTCGCAGTATACTGTTCTGGCACGTGTGCAAACTCCCCCTTCTTCGCCGTCACAATCGGCGCCAGCAGCATGCATTTCGACCCCAGCGGCAATTTCATCACTTCATTCACGATGTCTTCCACCGACCTCCGACTTACTTCCTTGTGACAAATCGGACAATGCGGCACCCCTACTCGTGCAAAAAGCAACCTCAGATAATCATAAACCTCCGTCACCGTTGCCACCGTCGAACGTGGATTCCGCGATGTCGACTTCTGATCTATTGATATCGCCGGCGATAGCCCCGTAATCGAATCCACCTCTGGCTTGTCCATAATCCCGAGAAACATCCGCGCATACGAGCTAAGCGACTCCACATACCGTCTCTGCCCTTCCGCATATATCGTATCAAACGCCAGCGACGACTTTCCCGACCCCGACAACCCCGTCATTATCACGAGCTTATCTCTCGGAATATCCACATCCAAGTTCTTCAAATTATTCTGCCGCGCTCCGCGCACCCGTATCACATTTTCATTGCCAAAAATCTCACTCATAAACGCGTATATTATACCAAAAACCTCACGTTTTGTCCATATGATATAATAAACCTATGAACAAAGATAATCTACACATTCTCGTTACCGGCGGCACTGGCTACATCGGCTCCCACGTCGTCGTCGAACTCTTAGACCAAGGCCACACCGTCGAAATCGTCGACAATCTCATCAACAGCCAAATCGAAGTTCTCGACAAAATCGAACAAATCACGAACCAGCGACCTGTCTTCCACGAAGTCGACCTCCTCGACAGCTCAGCTCTCAACCAGGTTTTCGACCATTCTCATTTTGATCTTGTCATCCACTTCGCCGGCCTCAAAGCCGTCGCCGAATCCATCGAACAACCGCTCAAATACTACGACAACAACATCACCGGTGCCCTCAACCTCCTCCAATCGATGCAGTCCCACGATGTGAAGCAACTTATTTTCTCCTCCTCCGCCACCGTTTACGGCGACCAGGGTATCGAGCAATGCGTCGAAACCCTTCCCACTGGCATCAAGCTCACCAACCCCTACGGCAAGACCAAATACATGATTGAAGAAATCTTGAAAGACCTCTGCGTAGCCGACCCCGAGTTCAATATCATCGCCCTTCGTTATTTCAATCCCGTCGGTAACCACGTCTCCGGTCTCCTCGGCGAGAACCCCAATGGTATCCCAAATAACCTCATGCCCTACATCATGAAAGTCGCCGCCGGCGAACTCCCTGAGCTTCATATTTTTGGCAACGATTACGAAACACCAGACGGCACCTGCCTCCGCGACTACATCCACGTTGTCGACCTCGCTCGCGGCCACCTCGCCGCTATTCGCGGCCTAAAGCCCGGCTTCACTGCCTACAATCTCGGCACCGGTCGCCCCACCTCTGTCCTCGAAATGGTCACCGCCTTCGAACAAGTCTCCGGCCAACCCCTTTCCCACTCCTTCGCTCCTCGCCGTCCCGGCGACCTCCCTAAGCTCTACGCCGACCCCAGCAAAGCCGAACGCGACCTAAACTGGCACGCCGAACTCACCATCGAAGACGCCATCCGCGATATTTTAACTTTCATTAACCATAAATAATATGACCATCGACAACAAACCCCAAGAAACCACCAAACCAAAGGATGCTAATCCCTCACCCGCTAAAGACGTCAAGACCAGCAAACACGCCACCCGCTATCTTTTTGTCGGCATCGGCATCAGCGTCTTCAACTTCGCCTTCTATTCAATCCTCGCCAACCTCATCATCAGAAACAACGACCTCCTCTGGCTCTCCACTTTCATTTCTACCGTTGCCACCACCATAGTCGCCTATCTCGCCCATTCCAAAATCACCTGGAAGGAACGCCATATCACCAAACACTCCATTATCCGCTTTTTCATCTGGAACGCTCTTCTCGCCGTCGCCATCGGCCCCTGGCTCACTCAATTATTCAGCCTCTTAACTCCACTTTACAAATTTGCCTACAACATCACTAGCGCCATTCACCTACCCTTCTCCTACGACTTCGTCCTATCAACCGGCGCCTTCGTCCTCACCTCCGCCGTCGTCTTAGTTCTCAACTTCCTCTTCTACGATCGTTTCGTGTTTGGAAAACCCAAAACTATGGTACAATAGATACATATGGCTATTCCGAATTTTCTCTATAAAGGCAATCGTGTCCTCTTAAAAGAGCTCACCAAAACGGATTTCAAACTCCGCTATCAAGGGTCAGCACTCGGTTACCTCTGGGCCCTTCTACGTCCTCTCATGATGTTTGCCATTCTTTACATCGTTTTTGCAAAACTCCTTAAATTCGGCAGCGACATCCCACATTACCCTGTCTATCTCCTCGTTGGTACCACTTTCTGGAGTTTCTTCACCGAATGCACCAATCAGGGCATCCAAGCCATCGTCAATCGTGGCGACCTCATCCGTAAAGTCTGTTTCCCTAAATATATCGTCGTCGTTTCCGCCACCCTCACCGCCGTTATCAACGTCCTCATCAACCTCGTTGTTATTTTTATTTTCGCCCTCATCGATGGTGTTACCCCATCCTGGACTTGGCTACTTGTTCCAATTCTACTTCTCGAATTATACTGTTTCTCCCTAGGCATTTCATTTCTTCTTGGCGCCATCAATGTCAAATACCGCGACATCACTTCAATCTGGGATGTTTGTGTTCAGGCCCTCTTCTATGCAGTACCCATCATTTATCCCATCACCATGGTCGCCGCAAGTTCCGTCACCGCCGCCAAAATCATCCTCCTAAACCCCATCGCTCAAGTTATTCAAGATCTGCGTTATTGCATTGTCACTAAGGAAGCTGTCACCACTTGGTCATCTGTCGGCGAAGAACATTTCTTCTGGAAACTCATTCCCCTCGTTCTTGTCCTTATCATGCTTGTTTGGGGCTCCTGGTACTTCCGTAAAAAATCTAAACGCTTCGCGGAGGAAATCTAATGACGCAACAAAAATCCAATAATACATCCGAGCCCACACTAGACTACAGTCACAACCCCGTCGTTATTTCCGTCAAACATCTTCACAAAAGCTTCAAACTTCCCACCGAACGCGCATGGGGTCTAAAACAAGCTATCTTCAATCGCCTCAAAGGCATCAAAGGCTACAAAGAGCTCAAAGTCTTAAACGACATTAGTTTTGACATTCACCAGAACGAATTCGTCGGCATCGTCGGCCGCAACGGCTCCGGCAAATCTACCCTGCTCAAGACTCTCGCCAAAATCTACTTCCCCGAGAAAGGTTCCGTCGAAATCAACGGCACTCTCGTTCCCTTCATCGAACTCGGCGTCGGCTTCAATCCAGAGCTCTCCGGTCGCGAAAATATCTACCTAAACGGCGCTCTCCTCGGCTTCAGCAACAAAGAAATGGATGCCATGTACGACGAGATTGTCGACTTCGCCGAACTCCGTGACTTCATGGATCAGAAACTCAAGAATTACTCTTCTGGCATGCAAGTCCGCCTCGCCTTCTCCATCGCTATCCGCGCCAAAGGCGATATCCTATTGCTAGACGAAGTTCTCGCCGTCGGCGATGCTGCCTTCCAGCAAAAATGCGCCGACTATTTCGCCTCCATCAAAGGCAAACAAACCGTCATTCTCGTCACGCATAACATGAACAATATCTGTAAATATTGCACCAGAGCAATCTTAATTGAGAAAGGAAAGGTTGAACTTGATGGCGAACCATCAACTATCGCCAAAGCTTACAATAACCTATGGAATTAATTAAGAAACACTACCAATTAATCATCTCATACGGAATAATCCTTTTTGGAATCATTGTGTTTTCTGCCATTCTCATCATTAAACCATCAAGGATGGTCTTAGAAGAAGCACATACGTACAATCAACAGCCGAAACTTAAAAACATAGAATTTCCCTTTTCTCAAACAGTTAAAAGCCCAGACGATAATCTTTCGTTCATAGAGTTACGATTCGGCGACGACTCAATCAATCAATACCAATACACTATTACGGCCTCCTATGAGTCGACACCATTTTTTAATCATACCTACAATGATGAAATCTCAAATATTGTTAGAATACCAATGGATCCCTCTATTATCACACCGACCCAAGATGGTACGATTACAATCCGTATCGACTGCGATAATACCTGCAATGATGCGCACATGGAGTTCTATAATATAGAGAACACACAGACAATTAAAACACTATTTGGCCTTAGAAAAGTAGATTATGGATTATTATGGTATGGTCTTTTTCCAATCGCAATCGGGTTCACACTGTTACCACTAGCCAAAAGGAATAGTAAACATGTCTAAAAAAATCTATAAATACTTAATAGGAATCGTTGTCTGCTTACTGCTAAGCACTGTAGCAGAAGCACTATTATTTAACTTTAAAGCAATTGTCAATAAAAATGAGCCCGTTCAACAAATTACATTTTCAGAATCACAAGACGACGACGAAACTAGCCTAAAACTAAACATCGATAATCAATACATAAACAAATTAATCATTGAATACAGAGCATCTAAAGATATTAATTATTCCCTCGAATACTCCAGTTCCGACCTTTTTAATGGCGAAAAAACCACCGTGCTCAAAGATATTTTCGATGATTCTTTTAGCCAATCCGTCACAAATCTGAATTGTCAGCCATCAAATATTGTCATAACATATAAAAAACCAAAGTCGGTTCAATTAGAGATTAAATCTATTACGCTCGATAACGCTTTTCATTTTAATCTAGTTCGCACTATTTCTGTGTTTCTTTCACTCGTCCTAATCTTCAGTCTTATTTGTTTTTACCGTGATGGATTCAAAACTTCCAAGATTCACATTTACTTCGCAATTATTTGCTCTCTACTCGGCACGATAATCATCGTTTCACAACCTTCCGCTACTTTTTATTCTTTTGACGACCAAATCCATTTCCAAGACACTGTAAACCTGTTCAACCTAGGCCATACTAACTACTCAGTAGGCGAATACCACACTATGGACTCAAATGTCCCTAATAGCGCCGGACATAACTCCATCAATTCAATCGAAGAGCAACAAGCTCAAAACGAACTCTTTAATTCTGGTGAAAGCAGTTACTCCAGAGATGTTAGATTTGCTCCGACCTACAATAAAATTGGGTATCTCCCTATGTCTATAGGTTATAACTTAGCAAAACTTTTACACCTTCCATTCTCCATATGCTTCAAAATAGGAAAAATCTTTAATCTCCTATTCTACGCTATTATGATGGCCTACGCAATTAAGACCATCAAAATCGGTAAACGACTCCTTTCCGTCATAGCACTCATACCTACCAACATCTTCTTGGCTAGCCAATATTCTTACGACCCAGCCGTCGTCATAGGAATATCTGTTTTCATTTCTCATCTCGTTAATCTATATTTAGACAAGAATAGCAGATTCGATTTTAAAACTGCCATCATTATGCTCGCAGCTATTTCATATGCTTGTTTGGTTAAGGCAATCTACGTCCCATTCCTATTACTCGCATTGCTTGTATCCCCAAAAAGGTTTACCAGTCAAAAGCAATCCCGTCTTGTCAAATGTGGCATCATCGGAATTTCCTTTCTCCTTTCTGCAACATTCATCCTTCCCACCATCAGCGGCACCATGGAGAGCGACACTCGCGGTGGCAATACGTCAGTTAGTGGACAATTATCCACGGTATTATCTAATCCGCTAGATTACGCCACACTCCTAGGGAATACAGCCATAGCACAGTTAAGCAGCAAGACCTTAGAAAATTTCAATAATTATGCTTACATTACTAATCAGGCCACCATGAGCAGTTCTAATCTTTTGTACATACTACCTATTCTACTGTTATTTAGCTTCTTAACAGACAACAATAACAATACACTCACAAAAAAACAACGGCTCTCCATTCTTATAGCCAATCTCGCCACAATCATTTTTATTTGGACGGCATTGTATCTCACCTTTACACCAGTAGGAAATAATACTATTAACGGCGTTCAAAGTAGGTATTTCTTACCACTATTCTTCCCCCTTCTGCTATGCCTCCAACCAAAGAGCATACATAACGCAATCAAACCCAAATACTACAATGCCATCATTATCACCATACCAGCCATCATTAATCTAATTATGATAATAACATCAGTTTTGTCCATTTATGCTTATTAATAATTAGACACCCGACAGTACAATATAGTCGCTACAATATGATATAATTATACATAATGAATACTTCGAAACCCATCAAAATCAGCTTCATCATCCCCTGTTATAACGTCGAAAAATATCTCCCCAAGTGTATCGACAGTCTTATGAATCAAACCTTACCCGACATCGAAGCTATCTTTATCAACGACGGCTCTCCCGATAATTGTCTCAAAATCCTCAAGGATTATCGCAAAAAATACGGCGACAAAATCGTCATCATCGACAAGAAGAACGAAGGCGTCTGGCGCGGTCGCAAAGACGGCATCAAAAAAGCCAAAGGCGAATTCATCGGCTTTGTCGATAGCGATGATTATGTTACTCCCGATTTCGCTGCAAAACTCTACAATGCCGCCATCAAAAACCACGCCGACATTGCAGTCTGTGGCTTCGACCGCATTGACCTCGACACCGGCAAACTCTACTCGCGTGAAATGTGCAAACCTAAACACAAGAACATCATCATCAAAAACAACCCTGGCCTATTATTAGAGCTTAACGGTGCACCATGGAACAAAATCTACAAAGCAGAACTCCTAAAAAACATGGCCGAACTTCAACATATCCCACCAGTTCTCGATGATATGATGTTCCTTCAACTCATCTATATTAACGCTAACAAAATCACCTTCATTCCTGACAGCCTCAACCGCTACATGGTCCGCAAAGATTCCATCATCAACACCGTCGAGCCCAAAGTCATCCCAGACACATATGCCGCCATGAAAGAAATCCGCGATCTCTACGCAAAATCTAAAAATCAAAACTATCTCGATTACATTGACGCAAATGCCTTCTTGCATCTAGGTATTTCCCTTATGTATAGACTATCCACCAACAAAAAAGCCAACTTCAAAAAGCTTCTCAAGGACAATACTGCTTTCCTCGATCAAAACTTTCCTCGCTGGCGTCATAATCAATACATTACACTAAAGTACATCAAACAAAACAACGGTTCCAACACCAAACTCTACCTCGTTAAAAAAATATACGATTTACATCTATTCAGACCATTCCTAGCCACCTATAAAGCAATGATCAATACATTCGGAGTAGATATCAAATGGTAGCCAAAACCTACGATTACCTAATCATCGGAGCCGGCCTATTCGGCGCCACAATTGCTGAACGTGCCCACCGAGCAGGTAAGTCCGTCCTCGTCATCGACAAACGCAACCATATTGCCGGCAATGTTTATACCGAAAACCAACACGGCATCAACGTTCATAAATATGGTGCCCATATTTTTCATACCGACTATGAAGACGTCTGGCAATACGTTAATCAATTCGCCACTTTCAACCATTACATCAATTCTCCAATCGCCATACATGACGGCGTAGTATATAACATGCCGTTCAACATGAATACTTTTTCTAAAATCTGGCACGACGTTATCACTCCAGCCGACGCCATGCGACACATCGAAGCCGAACGTCAAGCAATCACCCACACTCCCCGCAATCTAGAAGAGCAAGCCATTAGCCTCGTTGGCCGAACCATCTATGAAATTCTCATCAAAGACTACACCGAAAAACAATGGGGTCGTCCCTGCGCAGAACTCCCCGCTTCTATCATTAATCGCTTACCAGTTCGCCTCACTTACGACAATAATTATTTCAACGACAAATACCAAGGCATCCCCATAGGCGGTTACACCAAAATGGTCGAAAAAATGCTTTCCAATATTGAAGTTCAACTCAACACCGATTTCTTCCACGACAAAGTCAAATACCAATCTCTAGCCAAACACCTTGTTTATACTGGTCCTCTCGACGAATACTTCAACTACCAACTTGGCGAACTTGAATGGCGTTCACTTAGATTTGAGACCGAAACCTTAGAAGAGTCTAATCACCAAGGCTGCGCAGTTGTCAACTATACCGATCACACCACAAACTACACACGCGTAATCGAACACAAGCATTTTGAATACAGCACACAACCGAATACAATCATAACTTATGAATACCCCGCCGCCTACCAAAAAGGTGCCGAAAAGTACTACACCATCAACGACGACAAAAACAACCAGTTAGCCGATTCTTACCGCAAACTTGCACGTCAAGAATCTAACGTTATTTTCGGTGGAAGGCTAGCCGAATATAAATACTACGACATGGACGATGTCATCAAAAAGGCTCTCGACACCGTTATCGACTAATCTTCCCTATTCGTGATATAATATAACCAATGAATAGACAGAAGGTTCTCATCATTATTCCAGCATACAATGAGGCGAACAACATTGGCGCAGTTTTGGCCGACATCAAGAAACACGCCCCAGATTTCGACGTGGTAGTTATAGATGACCATTCTACAGATACCACGAAAGAAATCGTCCAAGCTTCAGGTATCAACTGCATAACCAATATCTTTAATCTTCGTTACGCCTGGGCAATTCAAACTGGTCTCAAATATGCCAAATCTCAAAATTACAACTACGCAATTCTCATGGATGCGGACGGCCAACATCTCGCTTCCGAGGCCAAGAAGCTTTATCAAACAGCGCTCAAAACCAAATCAAATATCGTCATCGGTTCCCGCTATCTCAAAAACCTAGGCTACCATTGTCCGTTCTTTCGCAAGATCGGCACCAAGTTTTTCGCCAACCTAGTCAGACTATTTACTAAACAAAAAATCACCGACCCGCTTTCCGGCTTTCAATGTATTGACCAGAAAACCATTGACTACTACTCCAGTTGTGGCAATTATCCAGAATACCCAGATGCTAATCTCATCATCGAAATGCTTTTGCAAGGATATACTATTACCGAAACGCCAGTCAAAATGAAACTTCGTGAAAGCGGCGCCTCTATGCACTCAGGTCTTTGGAAACCAATCAAATACATGGTTACTCAATTCTTTATTTGCATTGTTATCTTTGTAAAATACGTAGGCAAAAGAAAGGCAAAACATGAATAATATTTTCTTTATCATTCTTGCATTAATTATCATTATTTACATCTTCTATTCAATTCGCAAAAACAAACTTGATGTTGCAAATTCTTTCATCTGGATACTCTTTTGTATCATTTTCCTCATCCTGTCTATTTGGCCTACCTGTCTAGATTGGTTTGCTACCCTTCTTGGTATTACCTATCCCCCGGCTCTTTTTCTCACGATAGCTATCATAATTCTTTTCATCATGATTTTTGTTCAATCCAAAAAAATCGAAGACCTTCACCAGAAGGTCATCGATCTTAGTCAAGAATTAAGCATACTTAAAAACAAATCCGCAAAAAAGTCACACAAAGAATCTAATTCCGAGAAGAAGCAATAAACCGCTCTACCGCATCCTGCCACTCTGGCAACGGCTCAAATCCATTCTCAACCAACTTCGACTTGTCCAGCCTCGAGTTAAACGGCCGCTTCGCTACCGTTTTTCCCGCTATCTCCTCGTACTGCGCCGTCGTCACTCGCTCAACTTTTACTTCCATTCCCGCCTGCTTATAAATCTCTTCCGCGAAATCCGCCCATGATATATATCCGCCTTCATTCGTTGCGTGATAGTATCCGTATTTATCGGTCTCAATCATATCAACTAGCAGTCTTGCCAAATCTACCGTATACGTAGGCGTCCCAATTTGATCATCCACCACCTTCACAACTGGATGCTTCTTCCCCACTTCAATCATCGTCTTAATAAAGTTCTTTCCATTCCGTCCAAACACCCACGCAATCCTCACAATGAAATACTTTTCAAGAATGCCAGACACCTCAAGTTCCCCATCCAACTTTGATTGCCCGTACACATTAATTGGCGCGTAATTCTTATCGTCCGGCTTCCATGGTTCGGTACCCGCGCCGTCAAACACATAATCCGTCGAAATATACACAAATTTCGCATCCACTTCTTTCGCCGCCAGCGCCAGATTTCTCGTTCCATCTACGTTTACTGCCCTTACTACCGCTAGGTTGGCCGGATCCTCCGCTCCATCCACATTCGTCCACGCCGCACAATGCACAATCACATCTGGCCGCACTTCAGAAACCACTTTCATTACTTTATCTGCATCCGTAATATCTAACACTACATGTTCAAACTCCGCTTCCGTCTCGGCCCTATCTGCACCAATACCTTCATAACCGCGTTTCGCGAGTTCTTCCATTACGTCAAATCCAAGCTGACCACTCGTCCCCGTCACCAACACCTTCATCTATTTACCTCCGTACATTTGTTCATAATAATTCTGATAGTCGCCCGAAATAATTTCTTCCCACCAATCTTTATGATCAAGATACCACTTAATTGTCTTCACGATACCATTTTCAAATTTCGTTTCCGGTTCCCACCCCAGTTGCGTCTTAATCTTCGTTGGATCAATCGCATACCTTCTGTCATGCCCCTTCCTATCTTCCACAAATTCAATCAACGATTCTGGCTTACCTAATTCCTTCAAAATCAATTTTACAATATCAATATTCGCCATCTCATTATGTCCGCCCACATTATACACCTCACCAACACAATCAGCATGGAGAATCATGTCAATTGCCTTACAATGGTCTTCCACATACAGCCAATCCCTCACATTCAAACCGTCTCCATACACTGGCAGTTTTTTATCGTGCAATGCATTAATAATCATGAGCGGAATCAACTTCTCCGGAAAATGATACGGCCCATAATTATTCGAACACCTCGAAATCGTCACCGGCAGCCCATAAGTTCGATGATACGCGAGCGTCACCAAATCCGCCGATGCTTTCGACGCCGAGTATGGCGACGACGCATGCAAATTCGTCTTCTCCGTAAAGAACAAGTCCGGTCTATCCAATGGTAAATCTCCATACACTTCATCCGTTGACACTTGATGATACCGCTTCACACCATGCTTCAAGCATGCGTCCATCAGCACCTTTGGCCCCATGATATTCGTTTCCAGGAATACCTGAGGATCCGCAATCGATCTATCTACATGCGATTCTGCCGCAAAATTCACCACCATATCCGGTTTCTCTTCTTCAAACAGCTTATCTACCAACTCAGCGTCCCGAATATCCCCCTTCACAAACCGAAATTGCGGATTATCCATTGCCTTTTTCAGTGTCGACAGATTCCCCGCATAAGTCAACGCATCCAAACACACAATCCTATACGCCGGGTATTTTTTCAGCATATAGTATACAAAATTCGATCCAATAAATCCTGCCCCACCTGTTACAATTATCGTTTTTTCCTCCATCCTACGCTCCCATCTCGTCTCTAAATTTAATAATTTTTTGCAACACTTTTACTCGCAGTTCTTTCATTTGCCTCCTATATTTTAAACTTAAATTCCAACTCTGACAGTTTCGGATGTCTCAAATCCTTTTCTGATAGCACCAACTCACCATCAATCTCAGGCCATTCAATTCCGCACGAATCATACATCACTCCACCCTCATCTTCCGGATGGTAGAACTCATCGCACTTATATGCAAATTCCGCCGTTTCGCTCACGACTAAGAATCCATGTGCAAACCCTCGCGGGATCATCAACTGTTTATGATTCTCCGCCGACAACAGCTCCCCCACCCACTGTCCATAAGTCGGACTACCTTCTCGCAAATCCACCGCCACGTCAAACACTTCCCCTGACAGCACCCGTACCAGCTTAGCCTGCGGATGCTTCTTTTGGAAGTGCAGTCCTCGAAGAACCCCTCGTCGCGACGACGACTGATTGTCTTGCACGAACTTGTAGTCAAGCCCCGCCTCGTTAAAATCCGCCTCCGAATAAGTCTCCATGAAATATCCCCGCTCATCACCATACACCGTCGGCTCAATCACGTACACCCCCTCAATTGCAGTTTTGTTAAATACAAACTTTCCCATTAATCTTTCATCTTCCCTTCCGCCGCCTTCATCAAATGTTGTCCATAAGCAGTCTTTTTATATTTCTCCGCCACCGTAAGCAACTCTTCTTTCGAAATCCAACCATTCTTAAATGCCACCTCTTCTGGTGCCGCAATTTGAATTCCCTGTCTCTTCTGAATCACTCTCACGAAATCCGACGCATCCGCCAACGAATCTACCGTACCAGTATCCAGCCAAGCGAATCCTCGCGACAGCAGTTGCACATCCAGCACTCCCTTATCAAGATACATTTCATTCAACGTCGTTATCTCAAGTTCCCCACGCGCCGAAGGCTGCACTTGCTTTGCCATCTCGGCAACCCCCGCCGGATAGAAATATAGTCCCGTCACCGCGTAATTACTCTTCGGTACTTCTGGCTTTTCTTCAATCGATAAAGCATGCCAATTCTCGTCAAACTCCACCACGCCAAATCTTTCCGGATCGTTCACAAAATACCCAAATACAGTTGCTATTCCGTCTTCCGCCTTCTGCACCGATTCGTTTAACATCGCTGAGAATCCTGACCCATAGAAAATATTATCCCCCAGTACCATTGCGCACGCCTCATCGCCGATAAACTCTTCGCCTAGTATAAATGCCTGCGCCAATCCATCCGGCGACGGCTGCACCTTATACGATAAACTCACTCCCATACTCAATCCGTCGCCAAGCAGCCTCTCGAAATTTGGCAAGTCATCTGGCGTCGATATAATCAATATATCCCGAATCCCAGCAAGCATCAATGTTGTCAACGGATAATAAATCATCGGTTTATCATACACCGGTAGCATCTGCTTTGAAGTCCCAAGCGTCAATGGATATAGCCTCGTACCAGACCCTCCAGCTAGTATAATTCCTTTCATAAATAACTCCCTAATTACTTGATTCTATTATACCATGTTTCGCCCTCACCCGCGCCTCTTCCTGTTCCATTGCCTGCTTCACTGTCTTAGTTAAATCGTAGTTCTTTCTTAAATACTCATGCATCCACAGTACTTCTTCATAATGCTTCGAATTATTCTTAGACTCCGCGGTTTTACTCCCCCCATGAATCCTAAACTTATTCAACGCCTTCCGATTATAGCTTATCTTTCCATTCTCTAATACCTTTACATACAAATACCAATCCCCCGCCTGGCTAAACTCAAGTGCCTTCTCTAAATCCTTAGCTCGAACTGCATCCTTCCGAAATACCACCGCCGACACATTTGGAATCGTACACCGAATCGCCATAATTTCCTCAATTTCCGTACGGCCACTCTTAATATAACTTTTCTTATAATGCCCACTTTTTTCCTTATCTCGTGACCAACGAAAATTCGGCGCCATCATCACCCCCATACCATTTATAATCATTGATTCACTATATGACAATACTACCTCCGGATCTTCAAACCCCTTCATCACCTCTTCCAAAAATCTCCTCGAGCACAAATCATCCGCCTCCGCAATCCACACATAATCACCAGTCACCAGCTCTAGTCCCTGCCTCCAAGCCAACATCGCCTTACCCGAATTCTTCTTGTTTCCCACAAATCTCACATTTAGATTCGGGTTCTGTGCATTAAGATCTAGCACCATACTTCTCGCCATTTCCGCGCTTCCATCCGTCGATGCGTCATCTAGTACTATCAACTCATGAATCGGATAAGTTTGCTTCAATATCGATAAAAGGCGTTTTCGTAAGTATTTTCCATAATTATAATTCGGCACAATCACCGATACTTTCTTATTTCGCAAAGTAGTCATACGCTTCCTCTACTTCCTTCAAAAACTCTTCACCATAATAGTGCTTTAATGCGTATTTCTTCGCCTCAAGCGCAATCTTTCGATTCTCTTCCGGATGATTGTATAAGTATTCTAATTTTTGATACCATTCTCCCGGCTTCGCCAAAAACCCATTCTTACCATCCGTAATTGCTTTCTTGAATGAATAATTCGGTGATGCAATCGTCGTCGTTTCCACTACCGCCGCTTCAAAAAACTTGAGCTCCGACTTGCAATTCGTAAAATCATTGATTACCAAAGGAGCAATATTGACGTCCACTTCCGCCATCAGTCTTTGCAGTTTCCGAAAATCAGTAAAAGGCAAAAATCTAATCTGATTATTATCGACATATTTTTCTATTTCCTTTGATAATTTCATATAACCCACAATATTCAGTACCACATCATTATGCTTTTCAAGCATTTTTATCACCCCGGGTAACGCCTCTTCTAAATCTTTCTTATGTGTTGGAGATCCCGAAAAATAACCGATAACAAATTTGTCAGTATTCTTCCTGTTCTTCAATGCGGAATAAACCAATGAGGCCCTAATCTGCTCACTATTTAACGAATTTCGAATCTCTCTACATGGCTTCTTAAATGACTCCTTAATTCTTTTTGATAAGTAATTATTAGTCGTAATAAAAAAGTCTACATTTTCAGCAATAGCTTGAACGCCCGCAAAATACGACAACCAATAGCTTCGATTGGTTCTTTCGCCAATAGTATCCAACAAAACATCTAAATACTTAATATCAAATACTAGGTCATCAATATCCAGCCCAATCGCCACGCCATTCTGACGTGATGCTTTTACAAGCTTATCAATTGCTTTTTCTTGTCCAGACTGTCTGCCCAAAATTAATAAAGCACTCTTACTCAAAAAACGTTCTACGCTAGCCAACTCCTTTTTGTCAAAAAAAACTGCTTGCCATTTTTTACTATCAATAGTTGCCGAAAGAGTATTATAACAACGATATCGGAACGTTGAACTATCTGGTTTATCTACATAGTATAGTGCAATTTTCTTACCTTCGTTCAAAGCATTTAACGCTAAAGCTTCACGTTTTGCCAAATCAATCTTCCAAGGTTCCAAAAAAGAATCGCCAGTCAATGCATCATTGGAACTACTTAGCGTTTTTTTTTGAATCAAACTCCTTCTGACTTCTGGGCTTCTTATCACTCGATAAAATGACCTTGGCGCTCTGGCAATCTTTCCAATTTTACTATCAGGTTCCGAAATTATATTGTTATAAATTCTCGTTTTCCTAAACTTGTCAATCAGAAACATTCTCAAACTCAAATCAACCTCGGCCAACTGTTTTTCTCGTTCCAGAGAAGCACAAAGTTCATCTTCTAAAGCTTCTATATATTTTTCCATATCTTTTTTCATACTACAATCATTATATCATATACTAAAACCATACAATCATATACTCTTATAACAAATAAACCAACGGCAATTATGATATAATCAAATCAAACATGGAACGACCCAATCTAAAAAATAAGAAAATTTTAATTACACAAAGTGCTCTACATTTTCTAGCAGGATCAGAAATAACGACTCTTGAACTTGCTACATTCTTCAAAGCCTGCAAAGCGAAAGTTATAGTATTTACATGGTTTCTTGATAATCCTATGAAACAAGAATTTGAAAAAAAACAAATAGAAGTAACCATGGATGAAAACGACATAAGACTTACCAACACCGACATTGCATGGATTCATCATCAAGTAATACCAAAAAGGCTATTGGATAATTTGCAAAAAAAAACCGACAAACCAACCTTCTATTTTTTCCATATGTCGCCACTTGATATTCTACCAATAGAACACCCATATCTTTGCAATTTGGAAAGCAAAATCGCCAGCAAAAGTTTCTTCAGTTCTGAAGGTACTAAGGATTCACTCATTAGACTTTTTCCATCACTTAAGGAAAAAGCATGCGTTCTCGAAAATCTTCTGCCAGAAGACTTTTACAATTATACACATAAACCAACTGTTCTCAAAAAAATACTAATTGTTTCCAACCATCCTCCGAAAGAACTACAAATCGCAGCGTCTATACTACGACAACAAGGCTTTTTAGTTGATTATCTCGGTCAAACATCACAAGAAAAGCTAATTACGGTAGAAGTTTTAGCGCAATATGATTTAGTTGTCACAATCGGTAAAACAGTCATATACTGTCTTGGTGCCAATATCCCAGTTTATATCTATGACCACTTTGGTGGTCCAGGATTCCTATCCAATAAAAACTTCGCTAAAACACGTTATCGTACTTTTTCAGGGCGGGGTTTTAGAAAAAAGACACCAGAACAGATCATACATGATCTAAAAAACAATTACCAAAACGCCATCATCTATCAACAAAATAATCTTAATTGCTTCAGAAGTTTTTTTTCAATCAATAATCAATTAATCAAACTCCTACCAGAACAAGTTAATTCACATCCAATATCGTACGAAATATCCGACGAGCAATTTAACACCGTTTCGGCCATCCTCGGCTTAGTCAACTCTAAAGTAACATCCGAGAATCTTCTTCTTTCTACACAACACAAAAATGATTTATTAAAACAAAAACTAGAGGAAACCGAAAAGAATTATGAAAATATTGTCAACTCAAAGAGATACAAACTCATCTCTAAAATTGCCGACCTCATACATTAATCTGCTGCAAAAAGTAAACTCCATAGACGCCATAATAACACCATAGCCTGCCTTCTAGTTAAAGCGTCCTCACCATTGAAAAACTGGTTTTTATCTGTAATTCCATTATTTACAGCCCAACTTACAGCCGTCTTACTAATTTCGTCACTTGGCATATCATTAAAGCCCGTATATAATTCAACGTCTGGCTTTCCAGAAATACGCCATAATAACACCATAGCCTGCCTTCTAGTTAAAGCGTCCTCACCATTGAAA
>CAMNPZ010000006.1 GCA_946548715.1 uncultured Candidatus Saccharibacteria bacterium | reverse complement strand
AAAAATAGCGGAGTAAAAATGGGAGCAATGTAGTGCTCCCGAGGAAACTGGATGCAATCTATAAACTTTAGTGCTTGGTACAAGTTTAAGCTTTGCTAGGTGGATATCGATTGCTTTGTGGAAAAGTGTGGTATAATTGAAGGGTCGCGGGTATCGTATAGCGGCTATTATGTATCCTTCCCAAGGATGAGATCAGGGTCCGACTCCCTGTACCCGCACCAGCAAAAGCAAGCACTCGTGCTTGTTTTTTTGGTCGGAGCACTTGATTGATATGTCCTTTCTATAATGAAAAAGCCCCGGCAGAATTGCCGAGGCCGAGTTTCGGGGTTTAGCAAGGAATAATCGGTCGACAGCTTAGGGAAAACGAGTTTTCCGTATCGAGACCGGCGATTCTTCCGGTACCGGAAAGCTCTTCCAGCGCCTTCACTGACATCCTTGGCCAGCAAACCAAGAATCTTGCTGCTCCGCCTCCTTCTCTTTTGATTGTGACATAGTTGCCTTCCTGGGCGATTACTATCCCGGAAACGTCTTCTCCAAACGGCATTTTGGCGACGATTTTGTATCCGTCGCTAACTCTGCTGAGGCTCCAAGCTTGGAGCACCGGCTCACCGTTCTGAAGGGCCCGCATGAGCTCTTCATATTCTGGGTGGAAAGACTCTATTTTGTACCAAGAGCCGGAGGCATCTTTGATTTCCGTGATAGTGGAACCGTTAAATATGATTTCTTCTACTTGATAGGTTTCAAGCAATTCTCCGGATTCGTCCAGACCGCTCATGTATACAGCCTTACGAACCGATGTTGCCCTCATGGGACGATATGCGCAATCCGTAAACCATACTTTTCTTGCGATATTCAGTTTTCTGCTCATTATTGTTCCCCCTTCTGGTGATTTGAGCACCGAACAACATAGTTTTGAGGCGGTTATCCGCAACTCATTTTTATTATATCATACTTGAATGTTTTTGTCAAAAGGCTTAGTCGGCGGGAGCGTCGATAGGAGTGTCGACAACAGAAGGGTCGGTTAGGGTGATGTATTCTGAGACTTTGCCGTCGGCAAAGAGGGCTTCGAAACGTTTGTTAAATTCGGTGAAGGGGACACGAATGGAGACGAAGTTGACTTCGGATTCGGTTTTCTTGATGAGTTTGACAAAGTAGTAACCGTCGCCATTCATGGAGATAAATTTGCCGCTACTTTGGCCTGGCTCGAGCTTGAAGGCTTCAGTGGCGCGACCGCCATCGATGTTTTTGCTATCAACGAGGCCGCCAGTCTCCTCGTAGACGATTTCGTTGCCGAGGGCTTCGGCGACGGCTTTATAATCGTTGTCGTTCTCGGCGAGCATTTTTTCGACTTTTGTGGCGAGGGCGGTGGCGTGGGTGTCGATTTTCTCCTCGACGGCGGATTTGATAAGGCTGAGGTAGAGCATGCGTTCATACTCAGATTTGTCGAGGCCGAAATTGTCGACGACAATCTTCATGAAGGCCTCTTCGCTGCGATCGATGCCGCCGATTTTCAGATGACGATTGAATTCTTTGGCAATGTCTTCTTGCGAGACGGTGACGTCCTGCTCTTTAGCAAGCTTAATGGCGTAGGTGTATGATTCGGCGTCGGTGAGAGCGGAGCGTTTATACTTGTAGCGAAGGTTTTCAATGGCGGCTTGATCAAATTGACTGCCGGATTGGCGTTCGATGGAGGTCATACTACTACGGTAAAGTAGAATATAGTCAGAGAAAAGGACTGGCTCAGAGTCGACAGAAGCGACTGAAACTGGGATGATTTTGGTGACACGGAAGAGGAGGTCGTCGGTCATGTTGAGCTTGTAAAGCGCAAACCAACCGCTCACTACAATAAGAGCAATGACGACAATGGAAATCAAAATGGTATTAACGACGATACGGTGTTTGGTCCACTGGAGAGGGTATTTGAATTTGCGTCCCTTCGCGAGGACCTCTTCACGGCGCTCTTCGACCT
The DNA here is from genome assembly GCA_946548715.1 of uncultured Candidatus Saccharibacteria bacterium. Taxonomy (GTDB): domain Bacteria; phylum Patescibacteriota; class Saccharimonadia; order Saccharimonadales; family Saccharimonadaceae; genus Nanosyncoccus. The sequence continues at coordinate 48,523 of CAMNPZ010000006.1, read as the reverse complement.
TTTCCTGCTCGGTCTTGATGGTGTCTTTTTTCTTGAACATAGTTATATTTATTGGTGACCTGGGTGCGAGTTGAACGCACAACCTTTTCCTTAGGACGGAACTGCTCTATCCATTGAGCTACCAGGCCATGAGATAATTATACCATAAAATGGCGAGTAGTGTTATAATGGGATTATGCATAAGGTTAAAAGCATTCTATACTTGGTGGCGTTTTTGCTGGTGACGGCAGGAATGGGGGTGAGTGTGTGGTGGTCTATCAATGGCGAAAAGGGGGCGGACTACGTAGTGGAGACCAACGTGCCGTTTGCGCCGTTTGAGTTTTACGAGAACCGAGAAATCGTGGGGGTGGATATTGATATTGTGAACCGCGTAGCGAAAAAACTGAATAAGACGATTGCAGTGAAAAATGTGGAGTTTGATGTGATTATCGATAACGTAGAGGCGGGACGAATCGCCGACGCGGGGGCGGCGGGACTGACAATTACGCCGGCACGAGAAGAGAAAGTGAATTTTACAATTCCCTATTATGATTCGGTGCAATATGTAATATATAGTAGCGAAATGCCGCCATCGCTGCGTGACGATCATGTAGTGTGGGAGGCTCTCGCGGGGTCGCGACTGGGGTCGCAGATTGGTAGTACGGGGTATTTGTTTATCGATGACGAGATTGAAAACGGGGTGCTGGCCGGGACTGGAACGACACTGAAAGGAATTGATTCGCATCAGCTGGCGGCGGATGCGATCAAGGCGCATATCGTAGATTATGCGGTAGCAGATGAGTTGGCGGCGAAATTTATTGTGGAAAAGAATCCTGGGCTGATGGCGTTGCCGTTATACTATGCGGGGACAACGCGAGAGGAAGATTATCCCGTAGAGGAGTCGTATGCGATTGCAGTGAACCGCGACAGGACAGAGTTGCTTGAAGCGTTTAATGCGGTACTATCCGAAATGTTGGTCGAAAATGACGAGGGCGTGTCGGAGATTGACCGATTAGTACTTAAATACATGGGGATGAGTGATGAGTGATTTCTTTAGTAAAATTGGCGAATTGTTTAGCACACCGGCGTATATTGAGTCGTTGCTACATGGGTTCTTGCTAACGTTGCAGATTTCGTATTTTGCGCTACTAATTGGAATATTTCTCGGGACAATTATTGCGCTGGTGGATACGGCGAAACCGTCGAAATGGATGGCGGTGCCGAAGTTTATTTGCCAGGTGTATGTGGGGATTATCCGTGGGACGCCGATGGCGTTGCAACTGTTTATTATGTTTTTTGTGATTTTTGCGATTAAGGGGTTCCCGAGTATCATTACGGCGATTATCGCGTTTGGGCTAAACTCGGCGGCGTATGCGGCGGAGGTGATACGAGGCGGGATTTTATCGGTGGACCCAGGGCAGACGGAGGCGGGACTGGCACTGGGACTGTCGCAGTGGACGATTTTTACGAAGATTGTGGCACCGCAGGCGGTGAAAAACATCATCCCGGCGCTCGGGAATGAAATAATCACAGTAATAAAAGAGACGGCGATTGTGTCGATGGTGGGAATGTATGATCTCAACATGGCGGCAAAAGACATTGGGTCAGGACAAAACATGGCAAGTTACATTGTGCCGATGTTTGTGGCGGCGTTGTTCTACCTTGCGACGATTTATTTGATTACGTTTGTGGTAAAACGGATTGAGAAGAGTCTAAGGAAAAGTGATTTAAGGACGGAGGAATAGATGGAGAATAAAGAAACAGATTTAGTAGTAAGGAAACTGTGTAAGGCTTTTGGCAAAAACAAGGTGCTGAGGGGGATTGATTTTGAGCTGAAGGAGGGGGAGCGAGTGGTGGTGCTAGGGCCGTCGGGGTCGGGCAAGTCGACATTCCTACGGTGTATCAACTGGATGGAGGAGCCGACCTCGGGAGAAATTGTGTTCGATGGCGAGGTGGTGACAGCGAAAAACATCCGGCAGATAAGGCGGAATCTGGGGATGGTGTTCCAGCATTTTAATCTGATTTCGAATATGACGGTGATGGAGAATTTAACTTTGGCGCCGGTAAAGTTGAAGCTAATGAAGCGCGACGAGGCGGAGAAACGAGCGATGGAACTGCTGCGGCATATCGGGCTGCCTGGGAAGGCGGCGGCGTATCCTGCTTCCCTGTCAGGCGGGCAGAAGCAACGGGTGGCGATTATCCGGGCGATGATGTTGTCGCCGGAAGTGCTGCTATTTGACGAGCCGACTTCGGCACTGGACCCAGAGTCAATTGGCGATGTGCTGTCGCTGATTCGGGAACTGGCGGACCGCGGGATGACGATTATGATTGTGACGCATGAGATGAGTTTCGCGAAAGAGATTGCGACGAGGGTGGTGTTTATTGATAAGGGGCGGATTATCGAGGAAGGGACGCCGGAAGAGTTTTTCGAGCGTCCGAAGACGAAGAGGGTGCGAGAGTTCTTGGAAAAGGTGTTATAAAGGCGCAAAAAGAGCCCGGGCGTAAGTGCTGGGCTCTTCGTGGGAATTAGCGGGTGTATTTTTCGTTGAGGTCGGAATAGTCGTAGAGTTCGTTGCCATTGAACCAGAGGTCGATTTCTTTCTTGGCCTCTTCGATAGAGCCGGAAGCGTGGACGAGATTCGGCACGCCAGTACCCTTGGCGTCAGAATAGCCGAAGGACATGTGAGAGAAATCGCCACGGATGGTGCCCATTTCGGCAGACTTCGGCTCGGTGGGGCCGACGATTTTACGAACGAGCGGCTGTGCTTCGACGCCTTCGAGGACCATAGCGATGACGGGACCAGTCATCATGTATTCGACATTGTAGCGGAAGACTTGCTCGCCACGGCGAGTGATCATCTGACCGATATCTTCGTAGTGTTGGCGGTAGAGGTGCTCATCGGGCATAACCATCTTCATGCCGACGATTTTGAGGCCAACGCGTTCGAAACGTTGGATGATTTCGCCGATAATTCCCCGCTGGACAGTGTCAGGTTTCAGCACGACCAACGTGCGCTGAATGAAGTCCTGTGATTTTTTGGGTGATTCTTTTGCTTCTTTTGCCATAAAAACTCCTTATTTGTGTATATTATATCACATTCGTTCCTGTGCTGGGGAGGTAGGGCGGGGCTTGGAGGCAGGCTAGCTGCCTATCAAGCAACGGACACTATATCCGTCGTACTTATCATCGTAGTAGGACGGGAACAAGTCCATAGAGCTTAGGTATAGGTAGTAAGAGTTGGAACTATTGTACGCCGACCTACTCCAATAGCGGCCGAGCGAGCCGCGACCGTTCGCGGACGAGCCATTGAAGTAACCGGAGTAAAGGAAATTATTCGGGAAGCTTCTAAAGCGATTGCTCATGATGTCACCGGTACTGGTGACTGATTGGTTTTCTCCACTTCCATCATAACTCCTAGAAAGGGTACCGAAATCTTTAGTAGTAGTACCGCTGGTTGGCAAAGTCCAGTTGGTGGGGCAGATAGAAGTACCGGCAGATTCAGAACCAGAAGTACCGGTAGATGAGTCGTAGTAGGTAGTGTTAGCCATAGCGGCAGCCCAGGTATAGTAGTTGCCGTAGCTGTACCAGCTATAGTAAGTGGAACTACCTGTACCGTTATAACTGGCAGTTAGACTGGTCTTAGTATTATTGTTGTTGTAACGAGGAAATCTGTAGACTAAAAAACTTCCCGTGATATTGGTGCTATTATATAAGTTGTTGGGGGTGGCAGTGGTAGTGCTAGAGAAGTTAGCATTTTCTGAGCTATCTAGGCCCGCGAATACCCCGCCGTAGTGTTGAGAGAGGCTCTGGTTAGTGACCGATTCATCATATTGATTGTTCCCTACCGTGTTTTCAGCTTCTAGTCTTAGATTTTCGGTCATCCAGCATTTACCGTCAGCTAATCTAGCTACAGTGTAGACATTATTGTCACGTTGGTCTTTTAAGGCTATCACACTTCCGGCTGGGGCGGTGATTTTGCCGGTTGAGCTATTGAAGGTAGTTTGAGATAAGTTCTGACAATCAGCGGCAGTGAAGGTCTGCATAGTCTTAGTACTATCGGCTTCTTGCCAAATGGCATAGAGAGTAATAGTCTTAGTACCGCTGATTTCCTGACCATAGGTGTCATAACTTGGGGCAGAGATAGATTCATTGGGACCATAAATAGGATCTGTGCCACCAACTGTAGCGTTAGGATTAGGTGACCAGCCAACGAAGCTAGAGCCCGTCTTCCAGTAGTTAGGTGCGTAGAGGTTTACGGTCCTGCCTTCGTTGATATTTGTGTGCTTTAGTTCGGTACCGCTACTTACCATACTGCCACCTGTGGGGTTATTGCCATTATAAACAATAGTGTATCTAGGACCCCATTTGGCATAGAGAGTAATAGAATCACCTGGAGTAACGGTGGTTGGAGTAGTATAAGTAGCACCGTTAGCGTAGACTACTTCATTATTGGCTCTACTTTCTTCTGTCATCCAGCCGATGAAGTAATTACCAGATGGGGCGGTAAAGCTATTGTTCTTTAGGGCTTTGGAAGTATTCTCTGGGATAAGCTGGGATGTCATGGTACCAGAACCACCATTGCTATTGAAGTTGATGGTGAGAGCTGGAGACCACTGAGCGTAGAGAGTAATAGTGGAGCCGGGAGCGGGATTAAGATTAGTTATAGTGGTATTTGCGACAATGACAGTGCCACTACCATCAGCTGCAGTGTTCCAGCCATTGAAGGCCCAGCCGGTTCTAGTGAAGCCAGTGTCAGGTTGAGTATTAGTGGAGTTTATATCTACATTGGTTTGAGAGGCTACTGTGCCAGTGACTGGATATTCGGTAGTGCCGTTGCCTTCGTAGTTGATAGTGACGGTACCGTTAGAAGCTATACATCTCGCAGATTCGCCATAACGTTTATAGTTACCACTATAGCTAGCTGTACCATAAGCGGTAGTGTAATATGCGGTTGATGAGTTGTAGTTGGTAGAGGTCCAGAGTCGGAGGGAGCTTGTTTGACCAGAGAAACTGGTGCCATTGCGGTAGCCGGCATATTTAAAGCTATATGGAGCTGCACTCATCGTGGCATAAGAAGTATTACCGGATGCTGTTCTTAGGTGATTATATATGGAGCTAGTCGGTAAGTCCCAGCCCTTTGGACAGATGGAGGTGGTAATGTTTTGATTTGATATACTGTAGGCATCAGTAGAGGCGATGGCTGCAGCAAAACTATAGTAACCACCGTAAGTGCTATCAGTGAGAGTTTTGGGGCTTATATATGTAGTATCATTATTAATAGTTTCAAAAGCCGTAGTGGAGGCTGGGGCTTTGAAGGCTCTATTGCTTGGAAGGTCAGTGTCATGAGATGTAAGAAGCGTATCACTGCTACTGCCATAGTTTAGATTCTTGGTGAGCCAGAGATTGCCATCGGCGAGTTTGGCTACAGTGTAGGATTGATTGTCACGAGCGTCAATGAGAGAATAAGTGCCGGTAGTAGCATCTGCGGTGGGGAGGCTAGACTTCATGCTAGGAGTGACGTCTTGGAGACAGACGGCATCGGTGGTAGTGTTGCCTGTGCCGATGGTGGTGGCAGTTGGGTTGCAACTGTTATTGGTCCAGATGGCGTAGAGAGTAGTGTTCGGATCCTTAGTAGTAAAGGTGTCTCCGGGCCCAGCTTCGTTCCCTGCCTCGTCGGTCCAACCGGCAAAGGTGTAGCCAGAGCGGGTAGGGGTGGTGATGCTAAGTGTGAAGTTAGCTATACCGTTAGCCGTAGTAGTCTGAGATGCCGGAGCACCCGAGCCACCGTTGCCGTCGTAGGACAAAGTATAGGTTTGTGGGTCGGAGGCCGTACACCTAATACTGAGGCCGAGGTACTTATTGTAGTAACCGGTACCTGGGCTCACGAGGGAACTATCCAGGCTCAGGCTGTAGCTACTGTTGAGGCTGTACGCAGTAGACGACCAATAGTAGCCGCCGCTGCCTCTATCGTTCGCCGACGACGTATAGAAGTAGCCGGAGTAGAGGAAGTTATTTGGGAAGCTTCTAAAGGCTTGAATTGCAGTCTTATTAGCAGTATTTGTAGTGTTCGATGAATAATAGGCATAGCCACTATTTGGTGTATCTTCATAGGCAGTCTTTACTTCATCCATAGTTTTGTAGCCTAAGTTGTAGAATTCACGGAAAGTGCCAGTATCTCCAGTAACGTTTACTCCACTAGTACCGCCACTCGCATAGGCTAATCCACCTGTTGGTAGATGCCAACCAGTAGGACAAAGTGAAGTACCAGTAGTAGATTGATTATTGGTACCGTTATAGGTAAGGTCTGCTATAGCTGCGTGCCAAGTGTAGTAGTTGCCGTAGCTATACATGCCAGCATTAGTAGTGCTATTAGTGGCTGAGTTGGTGGTTGGGTCTTGTGGACGATTTGCGGAAGTAGATTGGTTGTTCCAGTTGTTATAGCGTGGCATACGGTAGGCTGGATAGTTTGAGGTGCCGATATCTATGCTGGCAGTACCTTCCTGAGTGCCTCTGTAGTATAGACTGTTGGCGGTATAAGTGCTTGTGAAGCCAGTAGACTCGGCATCAGCTAGACCTGAGAAGTTGCCGTAAGTATCTGATGTGCCGTAACCTTGAGCTAAGAACTCGTTAGCAACGCTTGGGTCGTACCGATTGTTCCCTCTCGTGGCGTCGGCTTCTAGTCTTAAGTTTTCTATCATCCAACAATTACCATCGGCAAGTCTAGCTACGGCATAGGTGTCGTTATCACGTTGGTCAGTGAGGGCAGTGACAGAGTTTTTGGTAAGGTCTAATGCGCCAGTAGTGCTGTCATAAGTAGCAGTATCTAAATTACTACACCCCATCCAACCTTGGAGGTTTCCTTGGCTTTGTAACCAGACGGCGTAAAGTTTAACGATACCGTCATTGTCAGTGTCATTAGCAGCGAAGCCATCTGGCAGGGTGATGGTTTCTTGCGGACCATAGACGATTGGGTTGTTAGTATTGTCGTTGTCTAGGAGTTTAGTTCCGGCATCTTGGTCTAGGCTCCAACCAGCAAAGCCGTAACCATTCCTACTAAAGTTACTAGCGATTAAGTTTACTGTATCACCATCCTTTACGCCAGTATGAATAACACCAGTACCGGCTGCGCCCATAGTACCAGCATCAGCATTGTTGCCATCATAGGCAATGTCTACTACATTACATAGTGGGTTCATGGTGAGATAGTAAATAATAGTACCATTGTTGCCCATACTATAGGCACCTGGATTTACTGTATTATCAGTCTTGATACCATAGTAGATAGGAATGGTTTCACTAGTTACGTCTGTAGTTTGAGAGATAGTTCTGATACTGGACGCAGTAGTAGAGAGTGGAGAGAAGACAGTGGAAGCAGTAGCATTGTTGGTAAGAGTATAGCCCCATTTGTTAGTATTATTAGTGCTATCTAATGCTGATGTACCATCTACTGCAGTGTAGGCTGCGGTTTTAGTAGAGTCACCATTAAGATAAAGGTTAGTAGAGGTTGATGTTGCGATAGTTAGGTCATAGCCTTTGGTACAGGTGGTAGTAACGTTGATGGATTCTTCGTCTATGGATACACCATTACCAGCAGATGAGGTATCTAGAGTAATACTGCTATTTGTGGTAATGCTAGCAGAAGCAGCGGAAGCTGAGTTAGTGGTTAGATTTGATGAAAGCAGAAAGCAGGCTATAAGTAGCCCTGAAAACACTATGCGATTTGTTTTTGTATGCATGTTAAACACCTTTATCCCGTTTAATATAACCTTTATATGGAATTATTATATTATGCTTGTGTATAAAAATCAAGGGTTTTGTGGGAGTTTTGCGAGATTTGTTATAATAATGATATGGACATCTATGATCTGATTAATGATTATTTGGAGCATCTGGAGATTGAAGCGGGGCGGAGTCGGAAGACGGCGGATAATTACCGGGCGTATTTGGAACGGTTTGTGGAAATTGCGCTAGAGATAACTGGCAAGAATGAACTACGACCACAAGATATTACGAAAGAGCTACTGCGTAAGTACCGTATTCGGCTGAATCGCTATGGGTCGGATAATGGCGGGGATGATTTGAAGGTGATTACGCAGGCGTATCATTTGATTGCGCTACGCGGATTCTTGAAGTACCTCGCGCGGCGGGATATTAAGTCACTGGATCCGTCGCTGGTGGATTTGCCGAAGGTAGTGCGGAAGCAAGTGACGTTCCTACATTACGACGAAGTGGAGGATATGCTGGAAGAAATTGACACATCAACGGAGTCGGGACTACGTGACCGAGCGATTATTGAGCTACTGTATTCCGGTGGACTGCGGGTGTCGGAGCTGGTGGGGCTGAATCGGGATTCGATTAATTTGGAAAGACGGGAGTTTATGGTGCGAGGTAAGGGATCAAAGGACCGGCCGATATTTATCTCGCGGTCGGCGGCGGATAGGGTGCGGGATTATTTGGACGCAAGGACCGATTCCCTGCCGGCGCTGTTTCTTAACAATTCGAAACATTTGCAGGAGGTAGATACGTCGGGTGACTATCGTCGGATTACGGCGCGCAGCGTGGAACGAATTGTAGAAAAATACGCACGGCTGGCTGGGATTACAAAACACGTGTCGCCGCATACATTGAGACACTCGTTTGCGACGGATTTGCTAATGAACGGGGCGGATATTCGCTCGGTGCAGTCAATGCTGGGGCATGCGGATATTTCGACGACGCAGATATATACGCACGTGACGGATGCGCATTTGCGCGAAGTGCATGAGAAGTTTCACTCCGAAACGAAGTAGATTACTGGGGGCTTTAGATACTTTGGATTCTGGGTGGGTTATTTGAGTACGGGATGGATTATTTGACGTCGGGATCGTAGAGACGGACAACGGTGGAGATGGTGGACGGGCGAGTGGCGTCGGTACCGTACCAACAAGTGCGAATGTAGAAATCATAGAAGGCAGAGGTCTTGGTGCCGCTAATGTTGGTACTGTCGGCATCTTGCACTCCTACGATATAGATACCGTAGGCTTTGTATAGCGATGTGAAGTCGGTGCTATCAACGAGGCCTTGGGTGTCGCTATTGTTGGATGCCGAACCGAAAGTGACACGAGGATAAGTCTGGGTTGTTTCGAAACGTTCTTCGCTCTCAATACTCTCTGGATTGGAGGCGACGACCGCTTGTGTGGCGTCGGATAGATTTCTGAGATTGAGAATGAAGGCTTTTTGTGCATAGAGACTGTCGGGAGATTCTTTGTCGTAGAGCGCGTCGCAACTGGTGGGAGAAAACTGCCCGACATTAGGCATTTCGCCTGCAGGTGCGTCGGTATCGATAACATTGGCACGACTGGTGATTTGGCCCCAGATATTGCGGTATGGGTTAGTGCTATCCTGAGAGGTGTTTTTGGAGTCTTCGAAACGTTTACTGCTGATGTAAGATGAGTGAATAAAACGGAGTGCATCAGCCTGGGCGTCGATTTCCTCGCGAGCGAGGGTGGTTTCGAGGGCCATTTGAGAACCAGAAGTGCCGCTGCTCATAACAGATGCGATAGCGATAGCAATCATCGAAAAAATGCCAATCGCAATTGTGACTTCGATAAGTGTATCGCCACGTTTTGATTTAATCATAAGCTTATTATAACACATTTTGCGAGAATAAACGCAATGGCAAGAAATGGTCCGAAGTAGATTTGGTGAGATTTCGTGCTGTAGACGGATGGTAGCATGACGAGGCAGGCGATGAAGTTGGCGTAAAGAAGGGCGAGTAGCGCAGGCCAAGGGTCGGCAAGGACGATAGCGATGGCGGTGGCGAGGAGCCAGTCGCCGTCGCCGACCCATTTGCCTTTCGAGACTAGGTAAAGGGCTAGATAGAGACCGCCAAGAATAGCTACGGCGGCGAGTGGGCGCCAGATGAGGTCTAGTGTAAAGGGGCTGGACTGGAGGTAGAGGGCGGTCTGCAGGATGAGAATGACGATGGCGATGATGATGGCAAGGGCGAGGTAGAGCGTGGGGAGTTCGCCGTAAAGACCGTCGTAGATGGCGAGGAAGCCGATGATTGCCGTGAAGACGAGAGTGACAATGAAGATGATCCAGCTGAGGACGTTTGTGGTAGTGGGATCGAAGGTGGTACCAAGCGCCACGAAGGCTACTGCGGTGCCGAGTTCGGCAAGGAGTTCGGCGGGGCCGATTTTAGCTTTGCATTTGCGGCACTTCCCTTTTAGTGCGAGCCAAGAGAAGATGGGGATGTTGTCATACCATTTGAGCTGATAGCGGCAGCGGAGGCAAATGGAGCGATTCGAGGTGAGCTTCTTGGTTTTATGGCTGGCGTTGTAGTGGAGGCGGCGGGCTTGGCAACAAAGGAAGGAGCCGAAACAGGCGCCGAGGATAAAAAGAATGATATAGAAGATGACTGTCATGGTTTTATTTTAGCATTTTTTTGGTAGCGTGGGTGCTTGATATTTATGCGAAATTTATTATAATAAACATAAGGAGAAATAATGAAGAGAGGTAAAAAACGGGGGTTTACGATAATTGAAGTGTCGTTGGTGCTCGCAATTGCGGGGTTGATTTTCTTGATGATATTCATCGCGTTGCCGGCGCTGAGACGAACGCAACGAGACTCGCAGCGGCGAGATGACATGATGGCTTTTTTGAAGGAAGTGAAGAGTTTTCAGACGAATAATAGGGGGGCGTTGCCAACTAGTAGTGATACCGTAATTAATTATACTTGGGGGACTGACAGCATTGCTAAGGCTGGCGTGGCGACGTGGGGAGGGTTCTTTAGAGATTACATGGGGGAGGATTTCGTGGACCCGGATGGAGAGCATTATAATTTGACAGTCGCCAAATGCGGGGCGGCGGCGGTCGATGCAGAGTGTACAGTATCTGGTATTGATAAATTGACTAGCTTGAGCGATGTTGCGTTTCCCAATGATTATAAATTGATTGTAGTGACCCAAGCGACCTGTTCGGGCGATAAACCTGTGGGCGTAGCAAATCCACGAAAAATTGCAGTGCTATACCGGCTTGAGGGAGCTGGGGCGTATTGTGGGAATACCTAATTTTTCACGACGCAGCGAACAGAAAAGCCATAATACTTCCTGTAAGTGGCCGAACTAAGTTCGATAGATGAGTTACTTATCATTAAGCCTCTTGCTTTATCGCTTTCGGAGGCAGTGGATGTCCAATACAAGCCTAGGTTGCCCTTACTATCTATCGAGCTACCATTATAATTGCCAGGAAGAACGTAATTATTAGGATATTTACGCCAATATAATGACATAGAGACTCCTGTGGCCGCATTAATGCTTTCACTCGTCCCGCTACCACCCATGGCCCTATCCAAAAGGGCTATATCTCCATCATGCATTCCATCATTTAAACTAATACCACGTGGTAATCTCCAGCCGGCCGGGCAGATTGAGGTGTCCGCCGAATCTGAGTTCTCCGCCTCTGAGCCGTCTGCGGTATAGCCGGACGTATAATACTTAGTGCTAGCCATTGTTGCAGCCCAGTTGTAGTAATTACCATATCCATAATTATTATCATATCTGTTATCGACACCAGCGTCACGGTGCTTAGTATTATTGTCATTATAGCGCGGTATTCGATAGATTGAACCATCGAATCCACCAATGTTTATTTTGGAATCGCTGGTAATACCATATAGACTATTACTCGTCAGAGTATTTGTAAAATTGTTATTCTCTGAATTGGCTAGCCCAATAAAATCGCCATATTTTTCGCTTTCTCCATACCCTTCCGAGAATAGTTTACTAGATTCATCCCTGGTTGATTCAGACGATAAGCGCAAGTTTTCAATCATCCAACAGTTTCCGTCTGCCAATCTTGCTACTGCGTAGGTTTGGTTATCTCTGAGGTCGGTTAAGGCCGTAATGTTGGCTAAGTCTGCACTCAATAAACCACTGTTGGAATCATATAGAACTGGCGATAAGGCGTTACAGCCAGTCCAATTCTGAATAAATCCTTCCGATTTTACCCAGACCGCATAGAGGGACAAGCCGCTTTCGCTGTTAGTATATCGACCAGCTTCAAAGTTAATGGTCTCGTTGGGGCCATAAAATGTACCACTATAATCATAGGCCGTATTCCATCCGGCAAAACCATACCCTGGGCGAGAATAGTTGGAGGCTAGAAGTGTAGCAGATGTGTCAGTAGAGGAGATTTGTTGTTTTCCCATACTACCTTCATAAATGCTCGTATTTGGATAGTAGCCAATATAGCCCGGTTCTGTATTCTGCGGTCGCGGCGGAGTGTCATTTGCTGGATGGATAAGAGTATATTTAACTTGACCACTATACGTATCGGCGGGCTGAGTCTTATTGATATAGGCTGCATATGTAGTGTTTAGACTGACGCTTTGAGAATTGTTACCAGTGACTGAGTCTCTCGTGGCAACTTTCGTATACGTAGATGGAACCGTAGAGTAGTTCGAAAAACCATTCAAAAGTGAGACCGCATAAGTGGCTTCTGGATCTGTTGACAACTTCATAGACCAGTTACTTACATCGCCACTCGTGGCCGTACCGCTTACAATGTCGAAGGCAGAATTAAAGGAATTACTATCCAACACGGTGTTGCCATACTCGTCGTTAGTATTACCTACTGCATATATGGAGAAGCCGGAATTTTCATTACAAATAACACCAAGAGTGGTTTTACCTATTTCTTCGCGATATACTCCGTTTTGCAACTCAGCATTATGCTCCTCTCCAGTATTCACTGCACCGGACATTGTGCAGGCCGTCGGAACGAAAATGGCTATATAGTCTACCACCTCGTCAGCTTGTGCCTTGCTGGATGATAAAAGAATTCCAATTATGACAGTGATAATACATATAGTAGCTATGATGTGTTTTTGTTTTTTCATGTTTGTTTTGACCTTTTATGCTTAGATAGTATCACGCTTATTTTTATTTGTCAAGAAAAAAATCGCCCCTCGATTGGGGGGGCGATTTGGTATAGTTAATTCTACTGATCGTCGATACAGTAAGTACCGGCACCTTCTAGGCGATAAAGGATTGCAAAGTGACGCTTAGTGGAACTAGCAACACCGGAACCTATACATCGGCCGCCTGGGACGATGTAGACAGTGTATGCATCAAATGCATTACCGCCATCATCTTTGATGGTATATGTTTGCACACCATCTACTGTCTCACCTACGTCTAGCTTACTGGTTTTATTCTTAGCACCATCTGTTTTAACTCCACCATCCCAGTTAGGTGTTATAACTAGGCTATACGGAGTACCATTTGGATCTGCAAAATTATTTGGCTTGCCATCATTTTCGGACGATCCCGTATTCATATAATCCCTAACGAATTCACAAGCAATATTACCGCCACAACCCCCATTGCCAAATGTGTTATCGGAAGGTGCGGGCCACACTGCTGACTTACCGTTGCTACCCACATCCGGCAAGTTATTGGTTAAATTGCTATGGTTAGTTTGATACTGCACTAAAGAAGTATCGACACGAGACATGTCATTACGACGCTGTGTGTCACGTTGTGAACGCTGGAGCGCTGGGAGCGCGACGAAGACCATGAGGAAGATTAAACCCGCGATAGCCAACACGAGCACGACTTCGATGATGGTGAAGCCTTTTTTAGAGTTAATATTTGCTTTAGCCATAATAAATCCTTTCTAGATTTTATTTCTTATGTTTATAATAGCTTAAAAATTTCTAAAATGCAAGTGGTTTTGTTCCCTGTCGGGTGGAAAATTAGGTGCCGACGGAGTTCACGAGCGAGTAGATTGGAAGTAGAGTACCGCCGACGACGACGCCGATGAGGCCGGCCATGATGACCATGAGAATGGGTTCGATCATGGTGGAGATGGCGTTGATTTGTTCATCGAGTTCGTTTTCGTAGACCTGGGCGGCCTTGCCGAGCATTTCGTCGATTTTACCGGACTCCTCACCAATGGAAGCCATCTGAGGAACTAGCGGCAACATATAATTGCGATCTTTGAGTGCTTCGGAGAGAGGTTTGCCGCCTTTGATAACTTCGAGGGATTTGCTGTACTCTTCTTCGATGATGGTGTTGCTGGTGGCGTCGATGGCAATTTGGACGGAGTCGAGCATGGGGACGCCGGTGGCGAGCATCATTTCGGCAGTACGGGCAAAACGCGAAACATAGAGCTTACGGAAAAGGGCGCCGAAGATAGGAACGTGGATTTTGAAGGAGTCGGCGACACGGCGACCAACTGGGGTTTTCTTGACGGCATACCAGATGCCGGCGGCGATGGCTGCGATGATAAGCATAACCAGCCACCAGAAATTACCGAAGAAATCCGAAATATTAACCAAGAATTGGGTAAGGCCGGGGAGCTCTTGACCCATGTCTTCGTAGAGGTTTTTGACCTGTGGGACCACCATGATCATCATGAAGGCCAAGACAGCGATAATCACCACGAGAATGATGGCGGGATAGACAAGGGCGCCTTTGATTTTGCTCATCATGGCGGCGTCTTTTTCTTCCTGGTCGGCGAGCCTTTTGAGAGCGAGGTCGAGAGTACCGGATGTTTCACCGGCTTTGATGAGGGCGAGATAAACACCGTTAAAGGTATCTGGGTACTGAGCAAAGGATTCGTGAAGAGTTTTACCGGATTCGACACTGACGAGGATTTCCTCGACGGTAGCTTTCATGGTCTTGGACTGGGTTTGCTCGGCGACAGTACGTAGTGAGGTAGCTAGTGGCAAGCCAGCGCCGATGAGGGTGGCGAGTTGACGAGTGAAGGTAATGCGGTCTTTGCCAGTAATGCGACCTTTGCCGCCGAAGAGACCTGTTCCCTCTTCTACGACACTGAGCGGCACATAACCTTGGTCAATTAAAAGGTGACCAGCGGTCTGCTCGTTTTCGGCTTGGATGACGCCTTTTAATTCCTTGCCGGTTTCTTTGTCTTTGGCTTTGTATTTGTAGCGCCGCATGTTAGCCCTTTACTATCCTGTTTAGTTCATTGATGTCAACAGCAAATTCGCGAGCAGAATCGTAGGTAATGACGCCGGTTTGGACGAGTTTGGCCAAGGTGCGATCCATGGTCTGCATGCCTTGGTCAGCGCCGGTCTGGATGGCGGTGTCGATTTGATGGGTTTTGCCGTCACGGATGAGGGAGCGAATGGCAGAATTTGCTACCATAATTTCAGCGGCAACCACACGACCGCCACCGATGGCAGGAACGAGACGTTGAGCACAAATCGCCATCAGCATATTGGCAAGTTGAGTACGAACCTGTGGTTGTTGGTGCGACGGGAAGACGTCGACCATACGATCGATAGACTGAGCGGCGGAGTTGGTGTGGAGGGTGGCAAAAACAAGGTGACCGGTCTCGGCGATAGTAATGGCTGCCTGGATGGTTTCGAGGTCACGCATCTCGCCGATAAGAACGACATCTGGATCTTCACGAAGGGCGCTACGGAGAGCGGCAGCAAAACTAAAAGTATCGTAGTGAACTTCACGTTGGACGATGACCGAACGCTGCGATTTGTGGGTAAATTCAATTGGATCCTCGATGGTAATAATGTGAGTAGATTTCTCGCGGTTGATTTTGTCGATGAGGGCGGCGAGAGTGGTGGATTTACCGGAACCAGTAGGACCGGTGACCAGTACGAGACCGCGCGGAAAATCAGCGAAGGTCTCGACGATGGCGGGCATACCGAGTTCGTTGATGTTCTTGATTTCATTTGGAATAAGCCGGAAGGCGGCAGCGAGATTACCACGTTCGTGGAAAGCGTTGACGCGGAAACGCGCAATGTCGCCAAAGGCGAAGGAGTAGTCGAATTCTTTGTCTTTGAGGAGGATTTTGCGTTGTTCTTCGTCAAGGGTAGCAAAAATCAGATTCTGCAGCATTTGCTGATTGAGGTTGGGCAGGCCCGCAATCGGAGTGAGTGCGCCGTCGATACGCAAGATTGGTGGGAGACCATACTGGAGATGGAGATCGGAAGCTTTGCGTTTGACACACTCCTCAAGTAAGGCCTCGATTCTGACGCTACTTGGCTGTGCGGTAGTTGTAGTAATTGGTGGTTGTCCGTTGTTCATATCAATTCCCTTCTTTCATTATAACATTAGTATTATGACAGGTCGCTCGCCACACGGTTGACCTCCTCTATTGATGTAATACCAGATAAGGCTTTCAGGATGCCATCTTGGCGCATAGTGACAGTACCTTTGGATTTGGCGAGACGCATGATTTCGTTGGCGGTGGAGTGAGAGATAATCATTTTCTGGATGTCCTCATCAACAACGATGGTTTCGTAAAGACCAGCACGACCGCTGTAACCGCCTGGAGTTTCTTTGCTATCCATGCCGCGAGCCAGCATATAGAAATCATCGTTTTTGACTGGAAGGCCCGGATAGCCGAGATCTTCACTGACCTTGGCGACAGATTCTTTGTCCTGAGGCAAGAGGTCGCCGACGATGGAATTAATCGATTCGGTTTCGATTTCGGAGGATTTGTACATGTCGCGTTTCTCGGTGATACGACGAACAAGACGCTGACCGATGACTACATTTAATGTGGAGGCGAGCAGGAATGGCTCGATACCCATATCGAGGAGACGTGGCAAGATACCGGCGGCAGAATTGGTGTGGAGAGTACTAAAGACAAGGTGACCGGTAAGAGCAGCCTGGACCGCAAGGCCGGCAGTCTCGGAGTCACGAATCTCACCCACCATGACTACGTCGGGGTCTTGGCGAAGGATGGAGCGGAGACCGGCGGCAAAAGTGAGTCCAGCGTCGACGTTGACTTGAATTTGGTTAATGCCGTCCATTTTGTACTCGACTGGATCTTCCATGGTGACGATGTTGATTTGCTCGGATTTGATTTTCTGGATGAGGGCATACAACGTGGTGGACTTACCAGAACCAGTAGGACCGGAGGTTAAAATCATGCCGTTTGGTTTCTTGATACCTTCAAGAACGTCGCGGAGGGCGCGGCCGGACATACCCATTTTTTCGATTTCCATAGAGGTGCCGGATTTGTCGAGAAGACGAATAACAACTTGCTCACCCCAAGTGACTGGCGAAATGGCGATACGGAGGTCGATTTCTTGACCATCAACGGAAACCGTAAACTGACCATCCTGAGGGACGCGGTGCTCGTCGATTTTGAGGTTGGATAAAATTTTGATACGGGAGACGAGAGCCGGGGCAACCGTCTTCGGTAGCTCCATAATGCGACGAAGTACGCCATCGATACGGCAACGGATAATGAGAGAGTTCTCGAGTGGTTCGATGTGAATATCGGAGGCTTTGGTCTTGGCTGCATAACTTAGAATCGTGGTGAGGGCCTTGCTGATAGGTGAATCCTGGACGATGGTTTTGACATTGCTTTGCTCGGTGGCGTTCTCGGCGTTGGTTTCTTTGACGGCTTCGTTGACACTGGAGAAGTCACCATGGTATTGTTCGAGAGCTTCGCGAATACCGCGCTCGGAAGACATCCAGACGCGGATGGGGCGATTGACGAGATTGGAAAGGTAGTCAGTAACTTGGACGTTGGTGACGTCGGCTAAGGCGACATTTAAAAGACCGTCTTTCTCACCGAGCGGAACTGCAAAGACGCGAGTCGAGGCGTCGCCCGGAATGAGGGCGAGGGTTTCTTGGTCGAGGGTGATGTTTTTTAATTCCACATACGGTACATTAATAATGGCGGCGGTGGCACGCGCGACCATGTCGTCACTGATGATTTTGCGATTGATGAGCTCTGATAGAGCGGATTGACCCGAGGCGTCGGCTTGTTGCTTGATAGCAGTTACGAGGTTTACCTCGGCTAGCCCCTCGGCTAGGAGGAGCTCAACGATTCTATCTTCGGCTTCTTTGGTAAGATTAGCCATTACGGATTGCCTTGATTAGAGTTGCTTGGAGTAGGGTTGCCATTAATGCATTCGCCATTATCATCGAACTCGGTACAATTTTCGTCGTCGCCCACGTATACTTCTACAGTTGGGTTAATAGCACGGTAATTGAAAACTTCTGGGTTGGGCTCGATGATGTCGGTGCTAAAGGAGGAGTCGACTGTCTTGATGCTGACATCGTCAATAGGGCCGACAAAAAGGTTGCAGACAAAGTAGGCAATTAAGACTCCGACGATTGCGATGCCGATTGAACTAGCTAAATCTGTTTTCATTTTTTCTTCCCTTCTGCGGTTATTGTTTTAGTGGATTCTGTGATGGTTGACGGGTCCATGTAGTATGCACTTGCTCTTGCGCGGACCGTGAGACTATTATTATTCCATTCGATGCTCGCGCTAGTGATATCAAATTCACGGATTGAGCGTTCGATATTGTCTAGAACGTTGGTGGTGACGCCAGTCCCTGCTTCTACGGAAACACTAACGTCGAAGGAATTGAGGTGAGGGGCGAGCTTGGAAGCTTGGCTGCTGCCAGAAGGACTGAGGGATTGGGGTACCCAGCCAGACATATTGAAGATTTGGTTGAGGCTGGCAAGTAGGGCTTCTTCGTTTTTGAATGAGGGGAGAGCGTCTGGAATGATGCGTAGAGCTGAACAAGTTTTGATTTTTTGGAACGCGACTCTGCGATCTTCTGTGGTAGCTGCTTGTTTGTAGGCTTCATTTAACTGGTTGTAGGTGTATGGTTTGTCCGTGTCGGGATTACGACAATTGTCGTTATTGGGATCGGGTACAGAACTGAGGGCTTCGTTGGCAGCGAGTTTTTCGAGAACATTGGAGCGTAGGGTGTTGGGAATTTGCGATGTTTCGATGGCTTCTGGGTTACATTTGTTTAGCTCTTCGTCCGAATAGACGTTGCCTTGCGGCTTGATGCAGATGCCAGTATCTCTAATCACCTTTGAATAATCGGCGATGGATTGATCTTCTGCGGAAATTACTTCCGCATTGAAAGCGATTTGTTTGACGAATCTAGTAGTGAGCGAAATGGCGGCACCTAGAAAAACGGATGCACCTAGGACAGAAAGTAACATGTATTGTTGTGCTTCGGAGATTTTGGCGCGTTTGCCGATTGCGATTTCTTTAGCCATTTTGGTTGCCTCCATTGGTGTTCTCGTTAGTATTAGTATTGTTTTGTTCGGTATTATTAGTACTGGAGTTGGAGTCGGATGAGGTATCGCCAGTCGGAGTACTTGAGCAGGTAGCATCGTCAGCGGCGCAATCTTTGGCACGCTGGCCGAACATGGCTTGGACCTGGACATAAGAATCGGTTACGTTGCGACGGCCGGATGGTGGAATCGCCATCATGTGGTGATTGTTGAAATTATACACAGCTGGGTTGAGGGCGATGACGGCGGAAAACCTCAGGACTAGCTCTTCATTCTCGCTGCGTCCGTTGGATGAATCGGTGATTTTGATGCCGGTGGAGTTACTGGATTCGGTGCTGCTATTAGGAACTAACTGACAATTGTCGTTGGTTTCGGTCCATTTGGGATTCGCAGTGTCGTAGGTGGTGTCACCTTTGTAGGTGATACATGAACTAACGAAGTGCGGGACGTTAGAAATGGCGCCATCGACATTCATGTACGGCTGGCCTGCTACTTCTTGGATTTTGTACCAATCGGCAAATTGAGGCGTGCGCCAGATACGGACGACTTTTTGACCTTCGTAATCTTCCTCTTCATAGGCGGTCGTTGATGTCGTGGTTGTGGAATCCGTAGTTTCGGTGGAGGTTTCCGTATTGGCGTTTTGTTTGGAAGTATCACAGCCATCGGCATGAATGGTCCAGTAGGCATAGATTCCCCTGTCAGCATCGCGGAACATGGCACCATCATTGCCGTGTTCAATCATACAATAGGCTGGAATAGTAGTGCCGTTTTTGTCGACGTACTCACCATAGTCGTAGCGCATGTATTGCATGCTTTTCTTGAAGGCGTCGAGCACATTGTAATCAATATATGGTTCCCTGCCGGCGTTTGCCTGAGCATCAAATGTGAAAGTTGGAGATTCGGCGGCTAGGTTGACGTTCATCTCGGAAATCCGGATAGTGTCGGCTCCGGTCGGGATAAGAGCTGATAAAATACCAAATGTACGCGAGAGGACTTTTTTGTTGTTTGTGAGGGTCGCGATGTTGCCGAGCTGATCTTTGATGGTGAGAAAATCACCAAGGTCACTGTATGAGTTTAGCTTATTTGATAGGTTGTTAATGGTGGCTTTTTTGCTATCTAGGGCGAGTTGTTGGCCACCCATAATGAGACCAGTAACGACCGTGATGCCAACACTGGCGGCCGCCACAATAATACAAAGGAAGAAGATGAAATTACGAAGCTTGAGGGCTTTGATCATTTCATTCTTAATGTCTGGGACTAGATTTATTTCGCGTGCCATTAGTCATTACTCCTTTCCGATAAGCCAATAGCGACAGCAAACTCGCTGGCGACTGGCATCAAGGCTTGTTGTTGCTCTGCGGTAGTACGAACAAATTGCCATGGATTACCCTGGGTAGTTGGAATGTTAAGCTTGCTTTCGACAAACTCTGGGAATAATGGTATCATGCCAGCATAACCCGATAGGACGATGCCACCAACTTTGCCATTTAGGTATTTGGTCTGGAAGAAGCGAATCGATTTGCCGAGTTCGGAGGCAAAAGCATCTAGATGAGTGCTGAGTATTTTCATGACTTGGCCTTCGGCTTGAGTTTGGTCGAGACCAAATTTGAGAATGAATTGTTTGGCTTGGTCTTCCCTGATGCCGAGGCTATTGGTGACGGCTTTCATTAACATGGTGAGGCCGCCTGGGACGGAACGGACGAGGCGAGGTTGATCTTTGTACATTACTACGATATCGGCGGAGTTTTGTCCAAAATCAACTGCCATGGTAGCATCGATAGCGCCTGGAGTATTCAGGGCTCTAGACATGGCGAGCGGTTCGGGCTCCATAGCAATGATATTGAGGCCGGTTTTTTCGATCATTTCCATGGTGGATTCGGCGAAATCCTTGGCTACGGAAGAAACGAGTACTTCGGTTTTGGCGGGATCATTCGGACTGACGCCTAGGATAACATAATCGGCCTTGGCGTCGCTCATGGCCATGGGGACGTATTTGTCCATTTCGTATTTGAAGGTTTTGCGAAGCTCTTTCTCGGGTAGGGTTTCGGTTTCGACGATAGAAGTAAAGGTCTTTGAGGCTGGAAGGCCCAATGCGACGTTCTTGGTCTTGATGCCGGCTTGGTTTACAGCACCCAAAATGGCCTCGCCAAGACGTTTTTTGCCGAGTTCAGATGAATCTTGGACTAGTTTTTGTTCGATTGGTACATATGCGAATTTTTGGAGAGTCCAGCCATGCTGACTATTACCAGAAAGCTGAACGATTCGCATCGAATTCGTTCCTATATCTAAGGAGAAGAAGTCGCCCACGCCATGCAATAAGTTCATGTTTATATTATATGCTTATGCGTGAAAAAAAGCAAGAATTTATTTAAATCCAAGTAGGGGTATTCAGCTTCTCAGCGATGAAATCTGCGCCGCATAAAAATTACAACAGGTCAGGCGGATTCGTCCTGGTATTTCAGTACCAGATACTCATCCGTGACTGTTGTAATTTTTATCGGGCGATTTCACATGCTGAGAAGCTGAACACCCTGCTTGGCTTTGATTATTTCTTGCGTTCACGATAGGCGTAGGTGTCGGTGTCGACCGAGACGATGTCGCCTTCCTTGATGAAGGCGGGGACTTTGATAACCACGCCGGTTTCCAAAGTGGCGTCCTTCATGACTGAGGTCGAGGTGTCGCCTTTAACGGCGTTCTCTGTGTAGGTAACAGCAAGCCACAAGTTCTTCGGGAGCTGGAGGTTGATAGGAGTTCCGTTATAGAACTGGATCTCCATCTCGTCGCCATCTTTCATGAAATCCTTGGAATCGCCGACCATGTCAGCAGATAGTTCATATTGTTCGAACGTTTCTGGGTTCATGAAATAGAACTTTTCGTCGTCGCGATAGAGGTATTGCACCTTTTTGTTGGTAACCTCGGCGGGTTCGATTTTCTCCTGACCCTTGAAGGTCTTGGGGAGAAGGGCGCCAGTGATGAGGTTCTTGACCTTAACATTGACAATGGAACCGCCGCGGCCCATGACTTTTTGCGAGTACTCCACCACCTTGTACGGCTGGCCGTCCAAAGTGATGAGAGTGTTTTTCTTTAGATCTGTTGGTCCGTACATATAATTACTCCTTAGCTATTTGATACAAATGGTAGCAGTGCTAGATGGCGAGCGCGTTTGATGGCGACAGCCAATTGGCGTTGCTGCTTGGCAGAAAGGCCGGTCTTCGCGATAGGCTCAATCCGACCGTAGGAATCGATGTACCGTTGGAGAGTCTTCACGTCGCGGTAATCGAAGTACAGATTAGGATCGCTTTTGATTTTTTTCATTTCGATACTCCTTCGTTATTGTTGATTAAAATGGTACCTCGCTGAGGTCGATTTCGCCGTCGGGGATGTCATCTGGCATGTCGTCCGCGCTAGGGGCGCTAGATGCAGAGCTAGATGAGCCGCCTTGGTAGCTGCTGCCACCGTCGCGATTGGCGTTGCCGGTGAAATTGAAATCTTCGACGACGATTTCGACGCGAGAGCGTTTCTGGCCGGTGTTTTTGTCTTCCCAGCTGCGCTGGTCGAGACGGCCGGAGACGAGTACGCCGGTGCCACGCTTGGCGTATTGGCTAATCATCTCGCCGAGTTTGCCCCAAGCGGAACAGTCGATGAAGGAAACGTCTTCTTTCTGTTCCCCACTGGTGTCGCGATAGACTCGGTTAACGGCAACCGAGAACGAGCAGACGCTGGCGCCACTGGGGGTGGTGCGAAGCTCTGGGTCCCTGGTTAGGTTACCGGCAATGATAGCTTTAGAAAAACCGCGCATGATTAGTTATCCTCCTTTGCGTTGGTATTGTTGTCATCGTCCTTGGCCTCTTTGTTTGCTTCTTTGGCTTCGGCGGCAGTGCGCTTCGCGGCGAGCTTGGCTTTGCGTGCATCGACGCGAACTAGTAGATGACGGAGGATTTCGTCGGCAATGTTGAGGCCGGATGAAATCTTGCCAGGCGCATCGCTAGGAAGCTGCACTTCGTAGTAGTAGTAGAGGGCAAAAGTCTGGCCTGCAATGTTGTAGGCAAGGCGTTTCTTGCCTTCGACTTCTTCTTTGGTAATGACACCGCCGTTGGTCTCGATGAGCTTCTTGACCTTGGCGATGGCTGGGTCGGGATTCATCTCGAGATCGGGATGAACCACGACAGTGAGTTCGTAGTCTTTCATAAAACTCCTTTGGTTAAAGCAAGTACCGTTCTCCCTTACTGGCTCCGTGCCGGTGGGGTTGACGCGCTTGCTGAGCTGATATTGGTATTATTATAGCATAGATGAGGGGATTTGGGAAGAGGGTGGGGTCGCTGGGGCGAGCTTTGGTCGAAGCGACAGTAATTCCCTTTAGCTGCATTTGCTAGAACTAAGACCCGATAAGGCAACGGACGGTAAAACCTTCGTCCTTATCAAGGTAGTAGGACGGGCCGAGGTTTGTAGCGCTGAGGTACAGACTGTAAGAGTAGACGTCGTTGCTGCTCGCCGACCTACTCCAGTAGTTGCCGGCCGAGCCACGATAGTACGCGAACGAACCGTTGACGCCGAAGTAGCCGGAGTAGAGGAAATTATTGGGGAAGGTTCTGAAACGGTTACTCATGACGTCGCCGGTACCGGTACCTGATTGGTTTTCACCACTTCCATCATAACTCCTAGAAAGGGTACCGAAATCTTTAGTAGTAGTACCGCTGGTTGGCAAAGTCCAGTTGGTGGGACAGATAGAAGTATCGGCAGATTCAGAACCAGAAGTACCGGTAGCTGAGCCATAGTGGGTAGTATTAGCCATAGCAGCTGCCCAGTTGTAATAATTGCCATAACTATACCAGCTGTAGTGGGTACTGCTACCAGTACCGTCGTATCTAGCAGTTAGGCTAGTTTTGGTATTATTGTTATTGTAGCGTGGGAACCTGTAACCAGTATAGCTTCCCGTAATATTAGTACTATTATATAGGTTGTTTGGAGTTGCAGTGGTAACATTGCTAAAGTTTGCATTCTCCGAGCTATCTAGGCCGGTGAAGACTCCACCGTAGCCTTGGGAAAGTGACTCATTGGTAACCGATGAGTTATATTGATTGTTTCCTACTGTGTTCTCGGCTTCTAGTCTTAGGTTTTCCGTCATCCAGCATTTACCATCGGCGAGTCGTGCCACAGTATAAACATTATTATCACGTTGGTCTTTCAAAGCTATCACACTACCGGCAGGAGCAGTGATTTTACCAGTTGATGAAATAAATGTAGTCTGAGATAGGTTCTGACAATCGCTGGTCGTGAAAGTCTGCATGGTCTTAGTGGAGTCGGCTTCTAACCATATTGCGTATAAGGTGATAGTCTTAGTGCCACTGATTTCCTCACCATACTTATCGTAATCTGGAGCCAAGATGGATTCATTGGGGCCATAAATAGGATCTGTGCCACCAACTGTAGCAGTAGGACTGAGCGACCAGCCAACGAAGCCGAAACCTGTTTTCCAGTAGTTAGGTGCATAAAGGTCTACGGTACTTCCTTCGTTGATATTTGTGTGCTTTAGTTCGGTACTGCTACTTATCATACTACCACCTGTAGCATTATTACCATCGTAGACTATTGTATATCTAGGACCCCATTTGGCGTAGAGGGTGATGGAGTCGCCTGGAGTGACTGTAGTTGGGGTAGTATAAGTAGCTCCGTTAGCGTAGATTATTTCATTATTGGCTCTACTTTCTTCTGTCATCCAGCCGATGAAGTAATTACCAGGTGGGGCGGTGAAGCTATTATTCTTTAAGGCTTTAGAAGCATTCTCTGGGATAAGCTGGGATGTCATGGCGCCAGAACCACCATTGTTATTGAAGTTGATGGTGAGGGCTGGAGACCACTGAGCGTAGAGAGTAACTTGGTCTGGAGCGGTAAGAGTGGATGGCACAATGTAACTAGATGAGATGTTATAGCTAGTACCACTACCATCCTTAGCGGTATTCCAGGAAGTAATGGCATAGCCTGGTCTTGTGGTGAAGTAGGAGTCGCTACCTAGAGTAATACTCCTGCCGGCTTTGGTCCAGCTGCTAGTATTAGTAGTATCAGTACTTGTTGCACAGCCAGCGTTATTGTAACTACAGTTGTCGTTGTAGATGATTTGGCGTTGTGGAAGCCACTGAGCGTAGAGAGTGATAGTAGAGCCCGGAGTGGGGTTGAGGTTAGTGATAGCCGTGTTTACGGCAATGGCAGTACCGGTACCATCGGCGGCGGTATTCCAGCCATTGAAGGCCCAGCTGGTTCTAGTGAAGCCGTTTGCCCGGGTATTGACGGAGTTTATTTCTACGCTTTCTTGGGAAGCGGTAGTGCCGGTGACTGGGTGTTCGGTGGTACTATTACCATCATAGTTGATGGTAATAGTGCCGTTGCTGGCAATACAGCGGATATTGTAACCCATACGTTTGTTATAGCTTGCAGTGGTTGCATTAGCAGTAGCCGAACTATAATAGGCCGGGGTACCACCAGAAGTAGAAGTCCAAAGATAGACCGCCGTGGTACTAGCAGGAGCACTAGTGCCATTCTTGTAACCAGCTTTATAAAAATTGAACGGGGCTGAGTAAGCGTTAGAAGTAGTTAAACCAGCTTTGGTTTTCAAATTATCATATTGATATCTCGTAGGTAAGTCCCAGCTTCTTGGACAAATGGATGTAGTCACATTGGTGCCACTAGTAGAATAATTAGTAGTAGAAGCAAGTGCGGTAGCCCAAGTATAATAAACACCATATGTAGAATTCTTATACAGCAATGGTGTAGTGTAGGAAGTAGTATTATTGGTAGTAAGGAGAGAATTGGTGCTAACAGGCACAGTGAAAGTGGTGTTTTCTGCTAGGTCTGTATCGTCTGGTGTTAATGTGATTGTGCCGTCACTATTTGGGCCTTCAGTACCGGTCCTGCCGAGATTGAGGTTCTTGGTCATCCAGCAGTTATTATCTGGGAGTTTACTGATGGTGTACTGTTCGGCTGCTTCTGGTGTTTCGCCAGTAGTGACTTTACCGCGTTTGTCTAGTAAAGTAATGGTATGGTAGCCATTAGGATTAGTAGACGAATCGTAGGGATTATGGGCATCGGAACTGGTATTAGTAGAATAGGCAGTGGAATTGTAACAAGCTTCTGGAGATATATCTTGCATTTCGTCGTGCGATATTTGTTTGGGGTCGGTGGGCTCAGTTGATGGGGCAGCCGTCATATCGGCTAGGGTGGCTTGCTTCCACTGGGCGTAGAGAGTAATAGTAGAGCCGGCATTTGCTAGGTCTTCTACTGATTCCCTGTCCTTATACCAGTCGCCAGTACCGTCTGCTTGTGTATTCCAGCCCCAGAAGGTCCAAAGTTTGTCATTGTCGCCAGTGATAGTGTTGTTATCTGCATCGGTATAGGATGTGCCTTGTGGGGCTTTTAATGAATCAGATGAAATGAGCTTGGTGGGTTCGCCAGCTTGGATGTTTTGTTCTGGGTTAGTAATACCAGAAGCTAATGTGCCACCATTAGGATTGAAGGATACAGTATACTGGGCGCAGGTAGTGTCCATGGTGAGGTAGTAGACTACTGCGCCTTGGCTAGCCATTTGGTAGTTGCCTGGAGTGATGTTGCTATCTACTTTGATGCCGTAATTGATGTTGAAGGTGTCGTTGATGTCAGAATCAGCACTGGCGGTCTGAGATGAAGTCCTCAGGACTGAGGCGGTAGTTGAGAGTGGAGAAAAGACTGTGCTGCTGGTGGGGTTAGAATCTAGAGTGTAGCCCCATTTGTTGGTATTATTAGTACTATTTAAAGCTGAAGTCCCATCTACGGCGGTAAATGATGCAGTGGTACTAGACTGAGTGTTATTGTCATACTTATATAGATTACTACCGCTGGGGGTGGCAATAGTAAGGTTATAACCGCTTCTACAATCTGACGTAACATTGATGAATTCACTATGGATGGAAGTGCCATCACCGGTTGGAGAGACGTTGAGATTGATGCTGCTATTAGTAGTGATAGAAGCAGAAAAAGCAGAAGCTGAGTTAGTGGTTAGATTTAATGAAAACAGAAAGCAGGCTATGAGTAGCCCTGAAAACACTATGCGATTTGTTTTTATATGCATGTTAAACACCTTTATCATAACCTTAATGGTTTTATTATATGACGGTTATGAATAAAATGCAAGTGGTTTTTTGCTCACTGAGCTAGCTGGTACAATTGCTTCGCAATTGTATAGCCGTCGCTCGTTCGGAAAAACAAACACAAGTGTTTGTTTTTCACTCACTGAGCTAGGCTATCGACCTGCTGCGCAAGTCGTCGAACAGCGCACGTTCGGAATACCGAATGCAGGCATTCGGTATTCTCTCACTGTGCTAGTTCGTCGAACTCATCCATGGAGGAGATGAGGACGTCGCGGGGTTTGTTGCCGTTTTGGGGGCCGATGACGCCAATTTCTTCGAGCCAGATGGCGAGACCGGAAACGAAACCGTGGCCTTTGCCAAGGTAGGTCTGAAGCATGGCGGTGGAGAATTTGCCTTTGTTCAAGGTAATCTCAACGGCTTGGCGAACGGTGGGATCTTGTGGGTCAAAGCGACGGCCCAAGCCGCCAGCGCCACTGCCTTCGGGGGTGAGGCCCTTGATGGCGACTTGTTGGGAGACAACTTCGTCGTTGTATTCGGGAGCACGCTGGGCGCGGAGGAAGTCGGTTACTTTATTGATATCTTCGTCGGAAGCCCAGGCGCCCTGGATACGGCGCGGTTTGCCCATCATTTCGGTGGTGAGGAGGAGCATGTCGCCTTTGCCGAGAAGTTTCTCGGCGCCGCCTTGGTCGAGCATGATACGTGAATCCATCTGGGAGCCGACCGCGAAAGCAATACGACCCGGAATGTTGGCTTTGATGAGACCGGTGATAACTTTGACTTCTGGACGCTGAGTGGCGAGGACTAGGTGAATGCCTGAAGCACGACCCTTCTGGGCAATGCGGACGATGAGCATCTCGAGGTCTTTGCCTGCCATCATCATAAGGTCGGCCATCTCGTCGATTACGATGACGATGTATGGCATTTTGCCTTCTTTCTCGGGGTTTTGCTCGGCGGATTTGGCCATTTTGGCGTTGTAGTCGGAGATGTTCTTGACTTTCTCCTCGGCCATAAGAGTATAGCGGCGTTCCATTTCGCCGACAGCCCATTTCATGGCGGAGAGAGCCTTCTCGGTCTGAGTGATGATGGGAGTGAGGAGGTGGGGGATGTCTTGGTATTGGGCCATTTCGACCTGCTTCGGGTCGACAATGATGAGTTTCATGTCGGAGGGAGAGTTACGATAAAGCAAGGAGCTGATGAGAGTATTCGTCATGACGGACTTACCAGAACCAGTAGTACCGGCGATGAGGAGGTGAGGCATCTTGGCGAGATTTGCTACGACGGCTTTGCCGGAGATGTCTTTTCCTACTGCGAAGGTGAGGGGGTCGGTAGATTTCTTCCATTCGGCAGACTCGAGAACACCACGTAGGCGAACATCAGCCGAACGGGCATTGGGGATCTCAACACCAACAGAGCGGGTGCCGGGGATGGGAGCCTCGATACGGATTTTGTCGACGGCGAGGTTAAGGGCGAGCTCTTTGTCGCGGGCGAGAATCTTGGAGAGGTTGACACCTGCGGGTGGCTTCATGGTGTACTGAGTGACGCGAGGACCGACGTTGGCGCCTTCCATTTCGACGTCGATGCCGAATTCAGCGAGAGTGGATTTAATAATGTAAGCGTTTTGCTGAATGTTGCCGGCGTCGGCGGGTGATTGTTTCTTCTCGAGAAGGTCAGTGGATGGCATCTTCCAGTCGGGATCGTCGACTGAAACGAGAGCGGTGGGCTCTTTGGGTGGCTCGGGAGCGGGGGCTTTGGTTGGGACTTTGTGGAATTTGCCACGCGTCATGACCGGTTGGGCCGGTTCGCTGGAGCCAAGGCCGGAGTTGACTTTGATTTCGAGTTGACCGAGTTTCTTTTTCTTGCCAGAGTCGGCATCGTCGCCTGCTGTTGCGCGTCGACCGGGTTTGAGATTCTTGGTGTCTTTGAAGAAGGTGAGGGGGGAGATTTGGAGGATGAAGAGTGCGGTAATAAAGATGAGGACGAGATAGATAATAATAACGAAGGCTTGATCGAGGGCTTGAGTCATGATGCCGTTAAGCCAGGTGCCGAGGGCGCCGCCGAAGTTCCAAATGGCGCCAACGCCGGAAAGCCAGAAAAGCATCAGGATGCTTGCGATGTAGATTGCGATGGAGATGCGGTTGTTCTCACTGCGGAAGATGCGCACGGCGATGTAGACGAGAGCGACCGGAATGAAATAGGTGGCGAGGCCGATGCCGGCTTTGACCGCATCGTGAACTGCGTTCAAGGCGGAGCCACCGTGACCGAACCAAGTAATGACGAAGAAAAGCGCGAGTGCAATCATGAGCACTGCGGCGATTTGATGCCAAAAACCGCCGGGGAGTTCGTGCTCGACTGGAGCTTCCCTCTTACTAGACCGCGACCGGCTAGTGGAGCGTTTTTTGGTTTTTCTCTTCTTCGTTGCCATATGCTTATTATAACACCTTTTTATTTAAAATACCTTATATGGTGGATTATTCGTAAGCAGAACGATTAATGTCGTCATACTCTGACTCAGTATAGTGGCCGGAATCCCGTTCGCCGTCGTCTTCAGCTGTTCCATCAGTCCCGTCTTCATATTCGGCAAGTGCACGACGAATTACTGGGTCGGATGCATAGTATCGTTGCATGGAGGGCGGGATGAAATATCCGCTAATGTCTCTACATTCTTGAATATCTCTAAAACGTGCGTCAGTAGATGGACGAAATTCAAAACTATAGACACTCCTAAGGAGTGCTTTGGCGAGTGCGACTGGTCGACTGGCATATTTCTCTGGAATAATGCCCCAATCTACAAGTTCTTCTGTGAAATGTTGAGCCGTTCTGGCATCACGACTCATGGCTTTATTTAAAAATAAAGCTATATTAAAAACACCGACATATTCGGGGCATTCCATGTCTTCGATTAGGGGGATAGAGTCGGAGATTTGCAATAAGACGCTTCTCATCATTAGTGCTTTCAAGAATAGCCGACTACTAATCTCGTCGCCTTCGTATGGATGCTCATAATAAGTTGGACGAATGATATTCTCTTGGAAATCATTGTATGCGAATTCACTAACGATGAGTTTGCCATCCATAATTAAAACTTGATTAATAGTGAAATCGCGAGTTTCAAAGTAATGTTTGAGGGTATCCCTCCCGATACCATGACCAAAAGCATAGTCGTCTGGCATATATTCACGCGAGAGCGTGTCTAGAGTCTCGTCATCAACTTCACTATCGCCTTCTTCGTCGGTAATATTTACGAGGTCAATATCACGAATCGGCTCGTGCTCCCCCGTTATCATTTCTCTTGCAATACTGCGAGCTACGCCGCCCATGATGGCAATACCGTGTGGTAATTCCGCAATAAACGGATAACGTTTTAATAGTTCTTTTGGTATGGGTATTTCACGTAACTTAATTTTTTCTTCATCAAACTCAGTGCGTTCTTCGCCGTAATGTTCTTCTTCCTCTTCACTATAATAGTCGTCGTCTTCATCTTCTTCATAGTCGTCGTCCTCATAATAATCATCTTCTTCTGTAGTTGTGCCATCATCCTCCTCGCCAACGACGCGAGATAGACCCTTGATAGCCATTTGCGTAGCGCTTGATTCGTGCTCTTCTTCCTCTTCAAATGACTCTGAGTCATCGTGTAAAATCTCGCTCATTGGCTACCTCCAAAGTGTTTCATTCAAGTTATTTATAAAGTATATTATAGCATGGCGGAATTTAGTTTTGCTTCGCAAAACTATCCGCTGAGCGTCGTCTCAATGAATCTATAATTAGACCGGCAGGATAATTATCCAAGACCGGTCGCAAGATAAAAAAATACCGAGCAAGCTCGCTATTTTTTCATCTTGGCTGGACCGGCAGGATTCGAACCTGCGAATGCTGGGACCAAAACCCAGTGCCTTACCGCTTGGCGACGGTCCATTATGAAGTAATTATATCACAAAGTTTTCATTATCGATAGATATCATGAGTTGTCTTGCGCGATAATAGAGGAGTGCAACACGGAATGACTCGACGTCTTGTTATTGCTGTTTGTACTACACTCGGAAGAAAGATTAAACTTGCCACCTGGTAGAAGAAAATTAGCTGCACTGTAAAGTAGAGCATAAGCAACTAGGCCGATAACTATTTCGAACATACGAGTCCTGGCTTTTGCTGCTTGCTGATCGTTGCCGCCCGAAGTAAGATACTGGATACCAACAATCGTAATACCCACGACGCCGACAATACCTATGCCAATACTTAGAATGTCTACAATTAATATAAGGATGGAATAGACACTACAGCCATCGCCGTCATCTTTGACTTCACCAAAGAATGTAGTTTGGACGGGTTTTTGTTCGGCGTATGCTCTTTCGGTATATAACGGCAAAACAGCAGTAATGCAAAGCAGAATTGTCGCGATTGCAATGATGAGCGATTTGCTTCTTAATTTCATATTTATATAATATCACATTTGTCATTTAATTCGTAGGCATGGCTGTGCTATAATTATAGGGTGAAAATATTGGGAATTGAGACAAGTTGTGATGAGACGGCCGCTGCGGTGGTGGAGGACGGAGTTCGGATTTTGTCAAATGTAGTTGTGAGTCAAATTGATATTTTTGCGGAGTATGGTGGCGTAATACCGGAAGTGGCAGCGAGATCACATCTTGAGGTTATGCTGCCAGTGGTGGATAAGGCGCTGTTAGATGCGAAATGTTCATGGGATGAGATTGATGCAATTGCAGTGACACATGCACCTGGACTGCTGGGGTCTTTATTGATTGGAACGCTGACGGCGAGAACCTTGGCGATTTTACATGATAAACCACTTTATGCGGTACATCATCTAAAATCACATGTATATGCGAATTGGCTCGATAGCTCTGGTCCGTCATTCCCCCTATTGGCGATGGTGGTGTCGGGTGGACATACGCAGATACTGTATATGTCGGGACATAATCAGTTTGAAATAATCGGGACGACGCATGATGATGCGGTAGGAGAGTGCTTCGATAAGGTTGCAAAAATACTAGGATTGCCGTATCCGGGTGGGCCAAGCATTGCAAAGGCCGCGAAAACTGGTGACCCATTAAAATACAAGTTGCCGCACCCGAAAGTAGAGGGGTTGGATTTCTCATTTTCAGGGTTGAAGACTGCGGTTCTTAGGGCGGTACAGAAAGAGGCGGGCGTACCGATTTCGTATCCTTCGCATCAATTAGCAGAATTATTGTCCATGCAACAGGTAGCAGATTTTGCAGCATCATTTCAGAAGACGGCTGTAGATATTTTGCTCGAAAAGCTCGAGGCGGCGCTACGAAAGTATCCCGGTGTGAAGTCGGTAGCGTTTGCTGGTGGCGTGAGTGCCAATGAGACACTAAGAGAGAAAGCATATGAAAAGTTTTCGGGAATCAACGTATGGTTCCCCGATTCGAAATTATCTGGTGATAACGGGGCTATGGTGGCGGCGGCTTGTTATTATGAAATTGAAAGCGGAGTATTGCCGACCGATTCATATACATTAAATATTTACCCAAGGATTAGTATTGAGTCACGAGATCCATCGACGGATTAATTGGGGTGTATCTGGGCAATAGCGTGTTTTCATGATATAATATACGGTGAAGGGGGTCGCTGTTTAAAAAGGAGGTGTCTTAGATGACTAATAATGGAGATGTTTTGGATTTCAATGCGCGCTGCGAAAGGATGCCGGACGAATTATTCGCAAAATATATCGCAATTCGTGACAAGCAATACAAAATGATGTCGACGATGCCGGAGTTAACCACAGAAGTAAAACGCGTGTTTTTTGAGTCGCATAGAGATGTACCAAAACCTAATCTGGACAAGATTTGGGCTTTCATGTACCCGATGCTGTCACGCAACGAAGCGTTGACGCAGTTTATCCTGGATTATGGCGGAGCTGAATCTGACTTTTTCTTCCCTTGGGTGATGTCGGTAGCGACTTCGCCGTCAGAGGCACTGGAGTTGTCGTATAATGCGGGTAGAGACCTGAACGGCAGATGGGTGACTAATATCCCCGAGCAGGACAAAATCAACTATTTTGTCCTGAATTTGCCGACTTTGGCGTTCAATCGCGAAAGACAGCTGAAGGTAGCAGAATTGGCACGTGCCAATCAGAGCGAGTTTCGCGCTGATGGATCCAAGATTATAGATTTGGGAGCTGGAAGGATGGCCTGGGCAAGACACTCTGAGTACACTGGGTTTAGTTTTGACCCTACCGTACAGGAGATTATTGCGTGCGATAGGGATCCTAATATCCAGCCGGATTCGCTGTTTGCGCCGAAGACGCTTGCGCAGGTCGGTGTGACCTATAAGCATGGCGACATCATGATGGAGCTCCAGGATACCAGTTGCGCTGATGCGAGCTTGGTTATACTGCAGGGCGTGGCCTCGTATTACCCGATTGGGGTATTTAAGGAAGCCATCGTGAAACCGGTATATCGCAACTTGCGAAAAGGTGGAAGCTTTTTCTTCGACTTGCAGCTGAATCACATTTCTTACGAATGGAGCGTGAAGGTATTTGGCTGGCCAGAGATGGAGCTGCCGGAGAAAGCATCTGATGCGATTGACGTAGTCCAGGCGATGAGAACTGCGCTGTGGGATGAAGGCATGAAGTTTGAAGCTACTTATATGCTCGACAACTATAGTTCGTCACCGCTGTCGGTGATGGTTTTGTTCAAGAAAATCTAGGCACCCCCTTCTCAAAGGCTCGTGTTGCACGGGCCTTTTTTTATGTTTCGTGGACGCTTGTGGTATAATTGAGACATAAAAGGAGGTGACTTAAGGTGCATTTATTGAATATCTTAGTGATTATCGTCGCAGTTTTGACGGTGATGGCGGCGCTGGCGTTGGTGCTTGGTAGCCCAAAGGGAGAGAAACCGCGGAGTTTGTGGTTTTTGGCGGCCGCAATTGGGGCGGCTATCTGGGGGATGTCGATTTCGGTGTTCTTGTCGCTTCGGAACGGCGAAATACAGCGAACGAACGCACCCTACTTAGTGGGAGGAATATACGGTGGGGCGATATTAATGGATGTGGCGCTACTTGGCTATATTTCCTGGAAATACAAGATTGGGAAAATCGTGACGACTTTGTTTGGAATAGCTGGGGTGGCACTATTTACGGTGTTCGCATATGACCCTTCGGTGCTTTATTCTGAGATTGTTTTGAGCAATGCGGGAAACTCGATTGCGATTGATTTCGGACGAGGATTTTATGTGGCTTATGCACTGTTCTTCTGCACAATTACGCCGGCGTTTTGTGCGTTTTTGATTCATCAGATTAGGCATGAAAAAAGTAAACAAACACGAAAGGGATTGCTGTTTTTCCTAATCGGGCTTTCGGTAGCTGGGTTTTTGTCGCTGATATTTGATATTATTCTGCCGCCAACACGATATGATTTGATTTGGGTGGGACCGCTGACGATTGGACTGGTGATTATCGGTTTTTATTATGCGATTTTGCGGTTCAAGATGATTACTTTGAAGGCAAGTTGGCTTCGGGTGATGTCCTACGTTGTGGTAATGGGGAGCGCGTTAATTGTGTATCTGTTGATTTTTCACTTGATTTTCTCGGCGCTGTTTAAGATTGCGAATCCTTCGTTCCAGGTGATACTGCTTAACTTTATCATGATTGCGATAGTATTATTACTGACACCGGCGATTTCGGAGATTTTTGCATTGACGAAATCTTGGGTAATGACGAAACAAATCAATATCGTTTATATCGTAAAGAAGATCACGGCCCTGAACCGCAAACAGATTGACTTGCGTGAGATGGCGGGGTTCTTGGCGGAACATATGCATTTTGATAATGTGGGGTTCTTGGTCAATGGGCGTTTCTACGGGTCGGATGATTTTCGGATGACGGCAACTGCACTTGAGGAGATCGAGAAGTTGCGAAAGCCGGAGAAGGGGATTTGGCAGGTGGTGCCAAAAACAAGAGAGATGCAGACGGCTGAAATTTCGCGAGTGGGAGTACTAACAAATACAAATGGTGATGTGATTGGGCAAATGATTATCGGAAAACCCCTAACGAAGACTAGCCTGAGCCGTCAGGATTTGACTGAGATAGAAATGATTGTAAACTTAATGGCGGTAGTGGTCGAGAATGGTAGCCGCAGGTCTTAAACAAACTAAGATGACGATTCTGCTCTCGCTGAATGCGGCGGCGATTTTGATTGCTGGGGTGTTGATTGCTGGAGCGATTCTGTTGAACGGCGGAATGGATTTCAAGGTAGTGGGCGAGTGGAGCGATGACGTGGAGGAGAAAATCGAGGCGCCAGAGCTGATTGATGCAGAAAGCAATACCGAGGCGAACTTGACGGATGCACAGAAGGCGTACGTAACTTCGGTACATACGGTGACTGGTGTGGATTCTACTCCAGTGCCAGATGGAGAGCTCTGGGGAGAGGATGCGATTTCGATGTATGAGACGGCAGATTTTGATATTTGCGTAGGGGGTGATTTGTCGGGTCTTGGCGAGATGTATTGGCAGACTAGTAATCCTGAGGTGATTTCGGGCTTTTATACGGGGGCGCGGACGTGGCTGGGGTATTCTTCCGACACGTGTCGATTCCCTCTTATTACTGGGACAGGAACAACTACGATTACGGCCGGCACCTACGACGGAACGCGCCGCGATACGATTCTAGTGACAGTGGTGGAATCGCCGAAATTGCGATGGGAATACGAGGTATTGTCGCTGGTCAATCAGGAGCGGGTACGGAATGGCCTCGAGAAATTAACCTGGGGAGAAACTTGCGCCGATGCAGCAGAGCTGCGGGCGCGTGAGTTAGTAGCGAATTATTCACATACCCGACCGGACGGAACATCCTGGGATACAGCATGCGAAGCACCAGATAAAAATGCAACTTATGTTGAAGGCGAGAACTTGGTCGTCGGTTCGTCGGCGGTGTCGCCAGAGACGACGGTGGCGGCCTGGATGAATTCGGAAGCACACCGAGCGAATATCCTGAATCCGGATTTCACGAAGTTGTCGGTGGGGTATTACTTCGATGCGGATACACATTATAAGACGCATTGGTCTCAGTACTTTGCGAATTTCTAGCACTTAGAGTCTGCTATAATGAGAATATGATTAGGATTATATGCGGGGGGAAGAAAAATGCGGGGTGGGCGCTGGAGGCGATCGCTGAGTACGAGAAGCGACTCCGGAAACCGTATGATTTGAGGTGGGAATTCCATGATGAGGAGAAACTAAATCGACGATTGTCGGAGGATTGGCCGTTTGAGAGGGGCTCCTACTATGTAATTTGTTGCGATGAGCGAGGCAAGAATATATCATCGGGCGAATATTCATCTATATTATCACGGGCATTCGTGAACGGACGCGAGGTGGTGATTCTGATTGGTGGGGCATATGGATTCCCTGAATCGGTACGTGAGAAAGCGGATTTTGTGTGGAGTTTCTCGAAATTAGTATTTCCTCATATCATGGCGCGAATAATAACAGTGGAGCAAACATACCGCGCTTCGCAGATTGCGATGGGCGGGAAGTATCATCACGAATAATAGTTATATAAAAAAGAGCCCTTGTGGGACTCTTTTTTATTTTTTATTAGAGTTCTGTCACTGTCGTTAGCTTGTAGTCGTCGCCCTCTTTAATGAAGTTGAATTCGTAGACGGCTAGGCTTTCGCGTATCTCATTGACTGTGCCTTCTGGCATGATAATATTGTAATATTCATTCCCTTGCCCATCACCGCTTTTACCTAGAAATTCATCTGTACTTTGTGATGCCACTTCATTCAGTGTAACAGTTGCGACTATAGCTTTAAACCCGTCATTAGTGCCGATCGTTTCTACAACTTTTCTTAATAACGACATTGTAGAATAACCGCCAAGTCCTGTTTTTGAATAGATATCAAAACTATCATCTTCGCTGTTATACTCCATATTTAGGTAAACTCCATTTAACTCATAGTCCTTCTTGTCTAATTGTTCCTCGGTTCCAAATAGGTTTTCATATGCTGCTTTAAAATCTTCAAAACCTATATTGTAAACAACTACTGGCTTATCGCCGTCAGCCGGCTGTGCTTGTCCTAGTTCATCTTGTATTTGATAGATTGTCAAAAGAAGCTTATTTGCTTGATTGAAGTTTTTAATGTAGTTATGCCAACCGTCAAATATAACCATTTGACGATTTTTGAAATTGTACTTTTCATCTAAAAGCGTTGTCGCTTGTTCTACTGAGACTGGCGAAATTGCAGAATCACTTGATTGTTTATCGTTCCCTTTTGTATCAGCGTTATCGTTGGCACTGTCAGGGATTGCAGTACAGTTGGTTTCACAGGTGGACGCTGGTTTAAGGAACATACCGTAGATGCCGAAGGCGATGCCGGCGACGGCGAGGATGGCGCAGAAGATGGAAGTTGCGATGAGGAGCTTACTATTATGGGGTTTTGACGACTGGAGGCTGGATAAAGTTTGAGCGGAAGTGACTTTCGCGTTGTCGGCTGAGCTTGACGAATCGGCCGATGCATTTATTTCTGCTGGTTCAGGTTTATCTTGGTTCATATTGCTCCTTGTTAGTTATGGTTTAATTTTAGCACATTTATGACCAAAGTTGATTATCGAAAGCTACTTTTATTTCTTTTTCATTTGATACAGTAGTACCCCCAATGTATGCTTGACATTATTTATATTTTGTGTTAGAATTATATTTGGTTGCGTTTTTCTTACACTTCAGAAAGGGGGAATAAAGATGGAGAGAAACGAACGAACCTTACAGGAAGGCAAATTGAGGAACTTTGTGGTGACGCTTTGCGTATACGATTCCGGCGAAATTACCATCCTGGATGAGTGCGAAGTCGACGTCGAGCTCGATGACTCTGGCTGGAAAGTCAGACGAGATTACCTTTTGTCTCTGGAGGAGTGTCAGGAGTTGCGACTCAGGGATATCAGCACGTTAGCAAAGTTGCTGAAAATCGCCGAGCACATCGAGTGCAAAGTCGAAGTGGTCTGCGATAACAGCGAATTGGAAAAGGCTTTCCAAAAGCTGCGCGACTGTACATCCGCCTGAGCACATAGCCACGTAACTGCAAACCAGCCACCCATATGGGGTGGCTTTTTAATACCTTGTGGCTAGAGATTGGAGGGGCCGAGGAGGCGGTTGCTGAGACAAGACATAAGGGTTTTTAAGAGGAAGAAGAGGATGAGGCCGCCGACGATAGTAGCGCCAAGAACGATGAGATTGGCAGGGCTTAGGATGACAAATTCGAAGAATTCACGGATTAATGGAATAGCGAAGGCGGCAACCATGATACCGATAATTGTGAAAAATAGACCGGCGCGGAGCGGGGTAAGCGGGCGAGAAAGCCAGTAGATGAGGATTAAATCGATGGTAAAAGTCACAAAAACAGATATTGTGGTAAGCTCGTGGTGAGTGAAGCCTTGAAGATGAGAAACAATGGATAGAGCTGCCATACAGATGGAAACAGTAAGTCCGACTGGGAAGGAATAGGTAAGAATGTTGCGAATGAAGCGGTTTTTGATACGGTCAGTGTTTTTCTCGAGAGCCAAAACGAGGCCTGGGAAGCCGATACAGGCGAAGTTTAGAAGAGACATTTCGATGGGCGTAAAGGGATAGTTAAATGGGAGGAAGACAAAGATGACAGCAAGGATGGAAGCGTAGATGGTCTTCGTGAGGAAGAGAGCAGTGGAGCGTTCGAGATTGTTGATGGATTGGCGCCCCTCGTCGATGATGCTTGGGACTGCCGAAAAATCAGAACTGAGGAGAACCATTTTGGCGGAACGGCGGGCGGCGTCGGAGCCTTCGCCGATGGCGAGGCTGACGTCGGCCTCTTTCATGGCAAGAATATCATTAACACCGTCGCCGGTCATGGCGACGGTGCTTCCCTGTTTCTTGAGAGCTTTGATAAGCTCTTTCTTTTGACTCGGAGTGACACGGGTAAAGATGGAGTAGTCTTTGACAAGTTTATTGTAGTTCGGCCTGGGCTCGTCGGAGAGGTTGAGGCCTTTTAGGTCTTTGATGCCGACACGGGAGGCGATGCCCCTTACCGAGTCGAGGTCGTCGCCGGAGATGATTTTGACGTCGATATTATTATCATAGAAATAGTCGATGATTTGCTTGGCGTCGGGGCGAATTTCGTCTTCGAGACGGATGAAACCTAGAAGCTGGTCGGAATATGCCAAAAACGGTTCATTCTCGACTCGCTCGCTCTCGCCCGTCGACCATAAGTCGTCCGCTGGGCGTCGCCTCGACGCAGAAAGTAAACTTTCTGCTTGCTCGGCTCCTACAGCGGTCGTTACGGGGCGAGCTCGCTCAACCCGCTCCTCGTTAGTCGCGGACGGTCTCGAATGAACGTTTTCTGGCATATTCCGAACCCCCTTCGATAAGCCATTTTTGGCCTCCTCAGATATGCTTTCATGCTTTATCACTGCTAGGGTGCGGTAGGGGCCGGAGGCATCTTTTACTTGCTTAATAA
Source organism: uncultured Candidatus Saccharibacteria bacterium (assembly GCA_946548715.1). Classification (GTDB taxonomy): domain Bacteria; phylum Patescibacteriota; class Saccharimonadia; order Saccharimonadales; family Saccharimonadaceae; genus Nanosyncoccus. The sequence continues at coordinate 8,940 of CAMNPZ010000006.1, read as the reverse complement.
TGGCAGGGTCGTCGGTGACAAAATCGATGGCACCGAGGAGATAGGTAGCGTCTTTTGTCTTAATGCCGGAATGCTTGCGCTCGGAGGAGAAACTGATGGTTTCGAGGATTTGCTCTGTGGGCTCAGATTTTGCTGTTTTGAGGAACTTTCGTTTCAAAGCGGTTGTGGTTGCGTTTTCGGCAGTCTGGTGGCTTAGGATGGCGTTTAATGCGCTCAGGAAGGATTTTTCGGCGGGGGTTGGCGATTTGGAGGGTTTGTCGAGCGTGGTACCATCTGGTAAGATAAAATCATGGACGGTCATATTGCCGGTGGTGAGTGTACCGGTTTTGTCGAGAGCGATAGTGTCGACGCGAGCGAGGGTTTCGATAGAGTAGAGGTCTTGAACAAGGACCTTTTTCTTGCTTAGCCTAATGGTGGCGAGAGCGAGAACGCTTGAGGTAAGGAGAATGAGACCTTCTGGTATCATATTAATTAGGGCTGCGACGGTGCTTGTAACCGCAATTTCGGTAGTAGTATTTTCCACGCGAAAGCGTGACCAGAGGAGGAGGGCGCCGATTGGGATAAGAGCGAAGCTGATATATTTGACGATGTTATTCATGAGGCTAAAGAGCTTACTGTTGGCAGTTTTGATGGTATGGGCATTTTGCTCGAGCTTGGCGATTTCGGATTTGGCACCAACAGCGGTGACGGTGGCTTTGCAGGTGCCAGAGACCACGAAGGAACCGGAGATGAGCTTATCGCCTTGGTTTTTTGCAACGCTACGCTGTTCGCCAGTAATGTAGGATTCGTTAACTTCTACGGTACCCGCTTCCACTCTTGCATCGACGATAATTTGGTCGCCGAGACTAAAAATGACGAGATCACCCTCCACGAGATCTTCGGCGGGGATTTGGATTGTTTTGCCTTCCCTGATGACGGTGGGATTTTGCTCAGAGATGAGTTTGAGTTTGTCGATAGTGTGCTTGGCGCGAATTTCGTTAATGATGCTGATTAGAGTGTTAGCTATGGCGATGATAATAAAGAGGAGGTTTTTGTAAGAGCCAACGAGGAGAACCATGATAGCAAGGACAAGGTTGACGAGATTAAAAATAGTGAGGGTATTCTTGAGAATGATTCTCGTGATGGTATTATGTTGCTTATGCGGGACATGATTAACTTTGCCTTCGCGGATTTTGGATTCGACTTGCGCCAACGTGAGACCTTGCAGATTCATGGCTATTTTGCTTTCCTGAGAATGCGGTTGAGTTTGCGAGTGGACTGGTAAAGCTTGTATTTGGCTGGCTTTAGGACGATGTCATAGGTGCCGGCGTAATCTTGCTCGTAGCCAGCAAAGGTTTTCTTGAAATTCGTGAAGCCAGCCCAGGGGTGATTGGAGGGAGCTCCTTCTGGGGCGATACCCCAGAAATCGAAGGTTTTGAGACCTTTTGCTTTCGCGTCGAGAATGAGTTGATTGGTTAAAATTCCGGTAGCATGCAGTTTCCTGCCCTGGTCGGATTGGGCGCCTTGGAGATTATACCTTGTGATATCATCATCAAATACGAGCCCAGCCGCAATGATATCTTCCTTGTTAGTATCTGAGTCATGATACTTAGCCAAATACAATGTGGCGAACGGTTGGCTCAGCTCGGTTTTGAGGTATTTTTCGGAAAAAATACTGATTCCCTTTTCTTTTGCCATGGCGGCCTGTAGATTGACTAGATGGCGGATGTCATCAGGATTGCGAGATTTTTCTATGGTAATTCCCTTCTTCGAGGCGGACTTATAATATCGGAGTAGCCGTGAGGGCAATTTAGCCCTGAGCTCGTCATCTGTCCCTTCGAGTGAAAGGAGCCAGGTTTCTTTGGGGTTTAGGTCTTTGGTCTTCTTGGCGGATTTTGGTGCGTATGATTTGAATGTAGGATCTTGAGGTTCGATGCGGATAAAAATGGCTCGATGTTCCCTGGCTAGCTTGGTGAGAGAATCGATTGATTGCTGATAACCCTGCTTTGTTTCGTAACATGGGCCATATGGGCAATAAAGGTAGTTCCCTACTGGGGTGTGTTTGAGAATAGCTAAGTAAGAATAGTCCTTATTGGATTCAATAAAACTCTGTTCACCTAGAGCTTTCTGGAGTTTGTGCCACGCCTCAGATTGTGTAATTGGTATGTTCATTGTCATTATTATAACACTTTTTGAGCTTAAAAATGCTTTAGTTTTCCATTAGTTGTTTTTCAACACTTCCCTGTCACTGTTTGCGTCGTCTCTGAAGATACCGACATGTGAATTTGTTTGACGGCTTATGCTTATTTATTTTATGCTTATGAAAATCTACCGGCTGTTTTTCGAGACGGTTAAATATGAACGAGATTAGCTTTTCCCTGATGTGGGAGCCCGGAGGATTTTGCTGATATTTTCGCGTTTCGTCCTACCTTTTCGTTCAAATCTCGGTTGCTAATTCTCCCAACTGGCGGCTTTGCCTTCAGTTGTTGGTTTGATTTTAGCGCAAGCGGGATTTTTTGTCAAGCGCGGTTGCTAAGCTAAGCGGTTGCTAGCAGAACGGGGAACAGTTTGTAGTTGTGTTTATGGTTGTTGTGGATAAGGTTGTGTCGAAATCCATCCTGCTTGTGTATAACTCGACGGAGAACTATCGCGTAAGTTGTGCTAAAATTAGGCTATGGCCTATATACGGAAGTTTAAGACTACCTCGGGTGCAACTGGAGTGCAGGTATGCTATAAGGAAGGGAATCGTGTAGTAAAAACTGTGCATATTGGTTCCGCTTCATCTGAAAAAGCGCTGCGCAAACTAATGTTAGAAGCACAAAAAACCATAGATGCCGAAAAGGGAACACCTATGTTTAATTTGCAGAGATTTGAGGCGAAATGATTTTGTCTGTACGTGGGTTTTTGGGGCGGAAGGGAATTAGCGGATTTTAAAACCCCTAGGCGAGCCTAGGGGTTAATATTATTTGAGGAGAGTTCTCCAGTCCCCGATGGGATTTTTTGGTCCTTTGTAGGGGAAAATATGGAACTCCATTCCTTTGTTGTTTAACTCCACATAGTGTCCTCTGTTGCAGGCGAAATGGCCAGTATAGCCACGTTTTTCTAATTCTGCCACAAAGCTTTCCAAATCGCCTTTCCCGATTACTGCTATCAGGGTCTCTGGTATGCCGTGCCGAGCATACCTATAATTCATTTTTTTATAAATACCGTACCTCATCTTCATCCCCCTTTCGTTTGTACAGCATTTAAATGTATGCACATTAGTACTTTGAGTAGAGCCAAATTCTTCCTAAGGTGCAATTACATTTGTTTTAGTATACCATGCTTCTATTGTTTTGTCAATTTTTACGTCACGGTTTGACATACTGTTTTTTGATTAGTTTGACTTAAAATACTTGCGAGACAGGGAAAGCTGGTCAACGAATTCTGTGATGGTTTTAATTTCGCCAGCAACTGTGGCGGATTCTTTAGCTTCATCGATTCGCTTGAGAGGTGAAGGTGGTTCGAAGGAGTCTTTGCCATCATCGAGTCCAACTATAAGGTAGTTCGCATAGAATGCAAAGAGCACTTTGTTTTTGTGTGCCGTGGCGATGTTCATTAGTTTTACCATGAAAGCAGGATCGAGGATATAATAAGCCTCAAAGCCGTCTTGTCCATAGATATAGAACATGCGGTTGAATTCGTTGGATTCGGTGGATATTCTTTCGGTTTTTTGGCCGGTTTTGGCGTTTTTGCCTGGATTTCGATAGGCACGGAAACGTTTACCAACAACGGCGAGCTTAAAATTGAACTGTTTGGGAAATTCAAAAATCATGAAACGACCCCTGAAAATAGTCGTGTAATGAGTATCGCCGTCGGAGTCGGTGTATTCTGTTTCGATGTGGACATCGGCTTGAGTAAAAGCGACATCTTTATATTTGCCTTTGGTGAAATCATTAGAGGAATAGCGATCGCCTGTGTTAATCATGCCGATAAGATTGAGGGCGGTCGAGCTCAGACCGAGTTCATGATTGTAACTGAGGTCGGTAAAGATTTTTCGGAGGTTTTGCTCGACAAAATAAGCTTTGTAAGCGCGACGATATTGACGATGGACGTTGCGATTAATAAAACTCATGATGATGAAGCATAGAACCCCAAAGAAGAAGCCTAAGAAAAACGGCATGAATAATGAATCTGGATCTTTGCTGGCTATACAGATAATGGTGGCAACTGCGAGTATGATTCCAAAGATTGCCCATTGCCAAATAAGCCTCTTAGCATAGGCCTTGCGGGCGTCCTCAACTGATTGGAAGTTCATAGTATCATTCTACCACGAGATGGTGGTTTGGTGCCCGCATTTCTTAAATGAGACTTTGTTGGGTTTTGAGGCGAGAAATGAGTTGCTCTTTTTCTGCAATCTGGTCCTGGGTTTCTTTGACGAGGTGAGCGGGGGCGCGTTCGACGTAATTCGGATTGCTCATCCTGAGATTTAGAGCATCGAGCTCGCGGCCGACAGCGAGGATACGTTCGGTAAGAGCATCTTTGTATTCTGTGACGACTTTTTCGGGGACATCTAGATAGAGCTCATGGTTGGCTAGGGCTAGCCGGAGGCCACGTGGGGCGCCATCAAGGTTATTAATGGTTGGGACCTTGGTAAGGACCTTGATTAGCATTTGGTTGTCCTGGATGAGGCTATCATTGTTGAATAGTAGGCCGTATTTTTTGGCGTTATTGGTGCCTGGAAGGGCCTGCAAGGTGCCTCTGACTTCGGATACGATATTTCTTATGTTTTCAAACTCTTCGGCTGAAATGGGGTCATATTTGAGCCTGGCGGGCCATTTGGCAGTAGCGATGAAGCCGTTTGTCCAACTTAGGTTCTGCCAGATTGCCTCGGTGACGAACGGAGCGAAGGGATGAAGAGCGATTAATAGGGTTTCGAGAGTTTGCTTCAGGAGTGGGATGTTTTTGTAAATCTTCTGCGATTCGAGGAACCAGTCGGCGTATTTGTCCCAAATGGTTTGGTACAACGTCTCGACAGCTTCGGAGAAACGATAGTTCTTCATGTCGTCTTCGAGTTGAGACAAGCAGTTGTTTAGCTCGCGGCAGATCCAGTCTTCACCCATATAATCGGTGGTATAGGCGGAACTATTATCGATTTTCGGGGCGCGTCCGGCCGGCCCATCGCCATGGGCGGCCGGCGCTACCTCTCGCGCTGCCGCGCTCCGAACCCCCTCAGATTCGATAATAGTTTCCGCCTTTCCGTCCGCATTTTCGTCGATGAGGGATTGGATGAGGCGGGAGATGTTCCAAAGTTTATTGCAGAGATTGCGGCCGCTGATGACGGATTGTTCAGAGAAAGCTTGATTCATACCGGCGGAACGGCCCCGCAAAATACCGAGACGGAAGGCGTCGGAGCCATATTTCGTAACAAGATCCATGGGGTTTATTACGTTGCCTTTGCTTTTGCTCATTTTCTGGCCATGGGCGTCAAGGACGAGGCCGTGGAGGTAGACTTCCTTAAAGGGAACTTCGCCTGTGACGTAGAGACCCATCATGAGCATACGGGCTACCCAGGCAAATAGGATATCGGCGCCAGTTTCCATGACGTTGAGTGGATAATAGGGGTTGAAGTTTTCCTCGGTCCAGTTGGTGCAAACGATGGGCCAGTGCGAACTCGAGAACCAGGTATCGAAGGTATCTTCGTCTCTGACATATTTCACGCCAGCTTTTTCGATTTCCTTGAGGTTGGTACGACGATCGAAGATCCAGTCGGGCTCATCAGTAGCTAGGCGATTAGACGTCAGAAATGATTCATTCTCGACACGCTCGTCTCGGCCCGTCGACCATAAGTCGTCCGCTGGGCGTCGCCTCGACGCAGAAAGTAAACTTTCTGCCTGCTCGGCTCCTACAGCGGTCGTTACGGGCGAGACTTCGCTCCCCCGCTCCTCGTTAGTCGCGGAAGGTCTCGAATGAACATTTTCTGACGTTTCTTCGACACCCACCTGATGGAACATTGGGATAGCGATGCCCCAAGGGATTTGACGGGAGATGTTCCAATCTTTGAGGCCTTTGAGGTAGTTGATGAGAACTTTCTTCTTGCTCGCGGGATGGAATTTAATTTCATTGTTTTCGAGATGCTCGATGGCGGTTTTGGCGAGTTTTTCGACATCAACAAACCATTGTTTCTTTAGCATTGGTTCGAGAACCGTGCCGCATTTATAACAATGAGCGACTGAATGAACAATTTTCTTTTCGCCGACGAGGAGACCTTGGTCCTTAAGGTCCTTTAGAACCTTTTTGCGACATTCGGTTGTAGTGAGGCCATTGTATTCCTCGGGAACATTGATCATGTGGCCATCCTCGGATATGACTTGGAGGCGGGGAAGATTATGCCGCTCACCGACTTCGAAATCGTCGTGATCATGGGCAGGAGTAATCTTGACGGCGCCGGTACCGTATTCAGGGTCAGCGTGTTCGTCGGCAATAATGGGGATGGTTCTGTTGGTTAGGGGAAGCTTGACGTGTTTGCCGATTAAATCCTTGTAGCGTTCGTCGTTAGGATTCACAGCGACAGCGGCGTCGCCAAAAAGGGTCTCGGGACGAGTAGTAGAAACCACCAGCGAGCTCGAAATAACACTTTCTCGACTCGCTTCGTCGCGCCCGTCGTCACGGGGCTCCTCGCTCATCCCGCTCCCGTTGTCGCGGACGGTCTCGAAAGTGTTATTTTCGGGCTCATCTGATAGTTTGTACTCAATGTCCCAGAGGGTGCCTTTTTCGTCTTTGTGTTCGACTTCGATGTCGGCGAAGGCGGTTTGGTGCTTTGGACAGAAGTTGACGAGTTTTTCGCCGCGATAGATGAGGCCGTCGTTCCACATTTTCTCGAAAGTCGTATAAACACGGTCAATGACGTTTTCATCAAGTGTGAAGGTGAGGTCATCCCAAGAACAGGAGGCGCCAAGAGCGCGGAGCTGGAGTTCCATATTGCCGCGTTGCTCGGCGACGAAATTCCAGACGCGGGCGTAGAGTTCATCGCGGTCAAATTCAAAGCGAGTGTGGCCTTGTGCCTCGAGGTTGCGTTCATAAACGACCCAGGTTTCGAAGCCGGCATGGTCAGCACCAGGGATGTACCAAGAGGAGGCACCGCGAAGACGATAGTAACGCGTAAGAGAGTCTTCGAGGGCTACAGTTAAGCCGTGACCGATGTGGAGGTTGCCGTTGGCGTTGGGTGGGGGCATGACGATAGAAAATGTTTTAGAAACGGAACTATCGCCGATCTTCGGGGCGCGTCCAGCCGGCCCATCGCCATGGGCGGCTGGCGCTACTTCTCGCGCTGCCGCGCTCCGAACCCCCTCAGATTCGGCGATAGCTTCCGTTTCGTCGAACTGTTCAATCTCGTTGTCGCGGACGGTCTCGAAAGTGTTATTTTCGAGTCCATCCTCAATCCGGTCGTCGATGCCGTCACCATCGTCGTCGACTGGTTTGGTAGTGATTTTAGGGTCAAAAATGCCGGCTGCCTCCCAAGCGCCATAAATATCTGCTTCGTATTGATTCGGTTCATAACTTGATGCAAATTTCATATTGTATTATTCCTCTCGCTCTTTATTATATTAATTATATCATATCTTAATGTCGTAGACCGCTCACGCATGCTTGACATTTGCCTCGAAAGAGTATATAATGTGATAGCATGTTTATCACATCATGAAGGGAGGGGAACATAGTGAATGGCTACTGGACAGAAGAACGTTCTATAGAAAGTGTTCAGGCGGAATGCAGGAGATTGGAGGCGATTGGTTATAAAATAATGTACTACGTAAAGCCAACCAACCATGACAGACGAATGTTCTGGTGGATTTCACCATTTAACGTAGGGTGTCTCGATTTTCTGAGACCTGGCATTAGAGCCTTGAGATAAGTCACCGATAAATATGCTGCCCTCACGGACGTGGGGGCTTTTTAATTAAATGCTAAGTTTTGACGGATTTGCTCAAATTCATCGTCGGATAGTTCGAGCGTGTGTCCGTATTGCCAGTCTGGGTCTAACGGCATAAGGTGAACATGGGCGTGAGGCACATCGGTACCGACAACTTTCCAGAGAATTCTGGCATTCAATTTTGACTCCATATGCTTGGAAAGTTTCTTAACTGCATCCATCAAGGCTCGATAATCTTCATCCGGTAAATCATAAATCTTGTCTACTTCATTTTTAGGAACGACAAGAACATGACCTCGTGACTCTGGGTGAATATCTAGAAAGGCGATGGTTTTGTCGTCTTCGTAGATTTTATAACAGGGGATATCACCTTTAATAATTTGACTGAAGACGCTCGGCATGGTGCTTTTTCCTTGATTTTTTAAATTTTTTGTAGGCATAATAATAGATTTCGGAGAAGGCAAAGGCAAAGGCTACGCCGCCAATAACATCAATAATCCAGTGCTTGTCGGCTTCGACTCTACCGTAAGAAACCAAGGCGATTAGAGCCACCATAATAATATTTAGGATAATACGAATTGTCTTATTCTTGACATAATGAGGTAGAATGATCATAACAATAAAGAATATTGTAGTCACAATCATTGTATGAGTAGATGGGAAAGATGATTCACCGGAGCCATCTGGTCTGTAATTAACTGGGAAAATCTCAAAAATTAAATAAGTAATAGCAACAAGAGCGACAGGTAAAGGTAACCAAAGCAGCTCTGGGTTGACTTTCTTAAGCGATTTGCGTGTCACCCACTGATAGATACCGATTACCACGAATATCGCTAAAGTTATAATTGATATAGTAAGTATAATATTTGTAATTAAATCCCACTGCATAATACTTTTATTATACACTAAAATTGCTAATTGCAAGACTTTTTGTCGAATCAAAATAAGACTCTAGACGAGTCTTCTTCTGATTCTGGTACGCCCGACAGGATTTGAACCTACGACCTTTTGCTCCGCAAGCAAACGCTCTATCCAGCTGAGCTACGGGC
>CAMNPZ010000005.1 GCA_946548715.1 uncultured Candidatus Saccharibacteria bacterium | reverse complement strand
CAGGATATACAGGAAATGAAGTAGGAGGAACAAATAGTAATAAACTAGTAGGAACAACAGCTTCTGGTAATGCAACTATAGAATCAGGTATTGCAACAGGACCAGTAGGCAGTAATGACATATCTAACTGGGCTATGAAACTTACTATGACTCAGGATAGTGGAGATACTTCAACTGACAATGCCTTCACCATAGACTCTGCTCCAAATGTAGCTCTTCCGAGTACTGCAGAATCAGGTGCAACTCAAGCTCCTTTCTCAGACTACCATGTAGTCCCAAATGAATATGTTAAAGTAGCCCATAAGAACTCCATGACCGACATGACTGAAACTACTGGTGGAGTTAAGCTTACTACTACTTATGCTGCTTACATTTCTAAGACTCAACCGGCAGATACCTACTCAGGACAAGTTATTTACACTCTCGTACGCCCAGCCTCCCACCCTATCCCACAGACCGATTCTATGCTTATTACTGGTAAAGAGCTATCGAATAAGCTGAAAAACCTTTCTGGGGGAATCACGGACGCTTCGACGCAAACCTTGGATACTAGAATCAAGGCTATTCGCATGGCAGACTCACTCCCCGATGGTTTCGTTGCTACTGCTGAAAACACCGTCACTACTCCGGAATCCGCCCACCCAGTTTACATTGTCTTCGACAACACTGACGATGCTGGGATTATGTATTTCTATTCTGGTGGTTATCAAGTAACCATGAATCCGGATTCTTCTTTTGCATTCCTTAGGCTTACTAATCTCTCCGACATCTCCGGTCTCAAGTTTTGGGATACTTCAAAAGTGACAAACATGAAAGCTATGTTCGCTTGTAGTGCTTCTAAGTTCACAAATTTAGATGCCATCTCGGCTTGGAATGTCTCAAATGTTACGGACATGTCCCTTTTATTTGCATCCGATTCAACTTGCCCTGCAGAAAACTATTTGCATGCGGACATCTCCGGCCTAGCAAGATGGGACGTAAGTAATGTGACGACGACAGCAAACATGTTTCAAGGGGCAACAGGCTTGGTTTCACTTAGAGGTTTAGAATCCTGGGATACAAGCAAGGTCACCACAATGCGGAATATGTTCTTCGGGGCGTCTAATCTTTCAGATATTTCGGCCTTAGCTAATTGGGATACAGGTAACGTTGAAACCATGTACCAGATGTTCTGTGGGGCGTCTAATCTTTCAGATATTTCTGCTCTAGGCGGTTGGAATGTGAGCAATGTGACTTCTATGACCGCGTTGTTCTATGAGACAAGTCACTTAACCTCTCTTCGAGGGCTGTCAACATGGGATACAGGCAAAGTAACAAATATGAGCTGGATGTTCGCCATGGGTCCAAGTGAATCTAAATTTGATGATGCTATTATCGATTTGTCCCCACTAGAGAATTGGAACGTTTCCAGCGTGACAGATATGAGTTTCATGTTTCAGAATAATAATATAGCCTCATTCTTGCCTCTGGGAAACTGGAATGTTAGTAAAGTGGAAAGCTTCAAAGGTGCCTTTAACCAAACTGATAAATCAACTACTACTACCCTAGCTGGTCTAGAAAACTGGAATGTTTCCAGTGCAACAGATATGAACTCTATGTTCTTTGATTCTGTCTCGCTCACCGACGCCTCAGCAATCAATAACTGGAATATTACTAACGTTACCGCTACTGCTGGTAGCTCTACATCGGCCGCTAATAATTTCTATAGTATGTTCGGAAAAGCGCCGGCTCATCCCACTTTCGCTCGTCGTGCCGGTACCTGGAATAGCGAAGGCACCTTTATCCCGTCAGAATAGGATATCAAGTCGTCCTATCCGCCCTTATTGTCTATACTTTTTCTCTTAAGTAATGTATAATTATAACCATGAAAAAAATCATTCTCAAATGTAAACTCACTAACCGCGACAGCTTCGAACAGAAGCTCTCCGATATCGACCTAGATTTTAGCCCGATTTACTGGCAGCACGACCGCATCTATGTGCCACGCAATTACAAGCCGCACGCCAATTTCCCAAAGCTCGTCATGCGCACCGAGATGAAATCCGTCGACAAACCCGCCAAATACTACTTTATCCTGCGTCGCCACATCGAAGATTCCGGCGTTGATATCGTCGAAGAAACTGCGGTCACCGATTATGAAAAACTCGTCAATATCATCCTTCAGCTCGGCTTCAAACCCATCGCCGAAGTCTCTCGCCGTCGCCAAGAGCTAAGCATGGGGGAGGGAACTACTATCTATCTCGACAAAGTCGACAACCTCGCCGGCTACTACGCCAAGATCGAATCCAACCTCCAATCCACCGACTCTGTCGAGGCCGCCCACGCCGACCTCGAGAAGACCTTCCGCACCCTCGGCGAATCCCACTTTGTGGATAGTCCTTACTTTGAAATATAAGAGTAAGGCTCTACCCACGCGGTGGCTCGCCATCGGGTTCGCCAAGTAGCTTCTTCGACTTAATCTCGTACCGCTTACCATTCACCGGCGAAATGTAATAATCCTCATTCAAAAGATTCACAAACATCGTGAGATCCTTATCGTCCATAATGATAATCGAGCCATCATCATCAGTCATCAACTCAAGCTGCATCTCATCAGCGTAATCCAGTAGCTTATCCTGTGGCATCTCCTCTGCGATATCCATTGCCTGGACTTTCTTCAAAATCGGCTTCTTATCAGCCAGCAGCCCATCAAGAGTCAATCCTTCTGCAAACGATAATTTATATTTCTCAGTCAATTCACGCGCCTTTGCCTCTGCAATCACCTGTGATTTGTAATCATACTGGAACAGATTTTCGAACTTCGCCTGATTGAACACTACAATATTACCGTCCACAATCGCGACTTGGTTGTCATCTGGCATTTTTAGCGCAATCTCAGCCGAGAACGGTTCAAACGATTCGCCATTAATCTCCCACGAAGTCGCACCCTTCAGCGCCGCCGATGCGGGTAATAGCTTCGCGATATAGAAAGTCTTCATGCCTTCTTCACCCGGATAAGTAAACCGCGCAATAATACCTTTTACTTTCTTAAAATCGTATTCGTTTTCTGAAAAATAATCAATATCTTTATACTCATTCTCAATCAGGTGGACTAAGGTCTCCGCTCGCCCGACCTTATCAATTGTCGTCCGATAGATTACTTTCTCCTCACCATCAGCTCGCTCGTACTCACGGCATTCCAGACCCTTGTCGGCCTCCGTAATGATGTATGAAATCGCCTCCTGCATGAACATCGCCTTCACTGCGCCCGTCAACTTGTCCGAATATTTAATCTTAAACGGCGTGTAGTTCTTGTTGAAAAGAAACAACTCTGCCGACACGTTGTTTTTTACTTCGTCAATCTCATTCGCCCAGAGAAAAACATCAAATGATTCACCATTAGAACCAATATTGCCACCCGCATCTGTATTATTATCCATAATTATCTCCACTTAATTCTTTTTATTATATCACGTTCTGCGACATTCTTGGGCTATTTTATTTAAAGGACTTATGTTCTAGCGCATTACGTAAAAAAGTGGCCATTATCATAAAATGGCCACCGAAATGGGTTTAATTGAAAGGTATCAGATGGAGTAATCCATCATAATGTAATAGAAAAACATCTTCCAAGGCAGCCGGCTTAGGTGGAAGGCTATCCCACCTCGTTAAAATCGTGTTGTAATAGCGGATTCGCTCACTCGCTGCTTTGTTTTCTGTAGTAAACAGTAAACGGTGAGCCTCGTCGCTATCTGCCCATACTCCATCATCCGTAGAATAGACCTGAGCAACACTCTGATATAAGTTCTCCCAACAAAAATCGCTTTCAGCTGAAAGAATTTCTATCTCTGTTTCAATCTGTCTGAGACATCTTTTTATACCAGAAAGGGAAAAATGACTCAGGCCTCCTCCGAATCTCAGTAATATCATTCCAACCTCAATAGAAACATTTTGCTGGCGGAGGATTGCTTCTTCGCTCTCAAATCTTCTACCTTCCTTAGTCATGGACAGATATGACTGAATGCAATTCGCATTGTCATGGAGCCTTAAAAGCCTATCAGCTACGTCAAGATACCTTAAAAAGCAAAAACGATACCTCTCAAAACCCAAAAAAGTACTATCGGTGCGCATCTATATCACCCCTTTCAAACAAGTGCACACTTATTAGCATAATTATACCACAAAACACTATAAAAATCAACCATATATGTTCGGTTCCGTGTTCGGGTCTGAGAGCCAAACTGTTCGGTTTTTTCTACCTCTGATGTTCGGTCGCTAAACCAACACTTGTTCGGTCAAATAACAGGGGAAATATCCACACCTGTGGAAAACTCTCCATCTGCAGCCAACCGAATTATTCATCTGCCCCTATAAAAATCCTTTTCTTCACCTATATATAATAATAATCAAAATTCTTTCAAAAAAGCACTTGCATTTTTCAAAAATATGTCATACAATAAAACCAGCGCAAATAATAAACAAAAACGCTAAACAAACATGAGCCTTGAAGGCAAGCACATTAAAAAAGTTTGAGATCGACCATCTAGGAGCTTCGCGCGCATTAAAACTCAAGCGAGATGCGACAAAAAAATCGTGCGTTCTTTCGTTAAACACACCTCCCAATAAAACTCTATTATGGTTGCACAATAAGTCTCTCAACGGCCATGATTATATGGTGAGCTTCGGCCTACCGCACAATCATGGTGGATAAATTGTGTCTTACAAACAAAAATCAAAGCAAAAACAAAACCGCTGAAGTTTCTAGTTGAACGATCTCAAACGTTGTATAATATATAGTATGGAGAAACCCCATACGCCTGTATTATTATCGGAAGTTCTAGCAAATTTGGACCCGCATCCCGGTGAACGGTATTTAGACCTCACTGCCGGCTACGGAGGTCACGCTAGTAAAATTTTGGATGTAACACAGGACTATAAGAATTCGGTCTTAGTGGATCGCGATGAATTCGCTGTCAATTATTTAAATCAGGAGTTCCCGTCGACCACCACCATGCATTCGGATTTTTATAGTGCTATGCTGCAGCTTTTAACACGTGGAGAAACTTTTGATTTAATACTCGCTGATTTTGGTGTTTCTTCTCCGCAACTAGATAGAGAAGAGCGCGGTTTTTCATTCCGATATGATAGCCCTCTCGATATGCGGATGGATCGTAGACAGAGCCTCACAGCAGCAGATATTATTAATCACTATAGCGAACGGGAATTAGCAGAGATATTTGTAAAGTACGGTGAAGAGAAGAAGGGTACCGCTGCCATGTTTGCTCGTATCATCGTCCATCATCGCCCCATCAAGAGTACTAAGCAACTCGCCGACCTCATCGCCACTCGAATTCACGGTTATTTTCGCCATCATCCTGCTACCAAAGTATTCCAGGCAATCCGCATCGTAGTAAACGACGAACTCGGTCAAATCGAGCAATCGCTTCCGCTTATTCCGCAACTTCTGCGCCAGCACGGCCGCGTCGGTATCATCACTTTTCACAGTCTAGAAGATCGGCTTGTCAAAGATTTCCTAAGAGAGCAAACCAGCCTCGGCGAGGAATCGCCTTTGACTATCATTAACAAGAAGCCTATCGTTGCGGATGCCCAGGAGTTAGTTATCAACCCGCGAGCTAGAAGCGCTAAACTGCGCGTAGCGAAACGGAATTGATAAAACAAACAATAAAAATAAAAGGAGGCAAAATGCCAAAACAAATTGTCGTTGCGAATAAATCCCGCAAACAAACCATTAAGGTTAATTTCCGCTAGTCTCCCTTTACCGAGTGGGTAGAGCGAATCCCCACTCGGGCTTCCAGGACTAGTGATATGGACCTCTAGGGTCCACCAATTTAGAGTTCACACAGGAGAGTGTGGAGTGTATGACCTTCCCGGGACCAGCTTTACAGTTTACTTATAGCTCTGGCTGTAAAGGCTGCCCGGTCTAAGATAAGAATAATCAAACTGATAACAAAATAAAAACAAAAAAAGCGAGGAAAATAATGCATAACCAAACAACCTATATTTCACGACGCGCCACCGGTACGACTTTCGTCCGTAACCGCAATACCGTCCGTCACACCAAGAGGAGCTTAGGCTCTATCTCACAAATCGTCATTGTTGGCATGTTGACATTGGTGTTTGGTCTCATCTATGTGGCTGAGGGAACCAAGGCCACTGGTTTTGACTACGAAATTTCCTCTGTTGAAGCAGAAATTACTGAAATGAATGCCAAGAAAGATGACCTAGCAGTCGAAAAAGCCCGTCTGAACTCCGTCGCTACTGCCGAAAACAGCACGGTTGCGGCTGCCATGGAGAATGCCACGGTAACCGGCTATGCCACGGAATAGTCAGTCGTCCATCAAGCAATCTTCTGCACAATCGACTCATAGTCGCATTAAAATTTTGCAAAATGTCGTTCTGATTACTTTTGCAATTATTGTGGTGCGGCTTTTTTTCATTCAAATCATCGAACACAACGCTTGGGTAGCTAAAGCCGAAGAACAGCACACCCTACTTGAAACCATTACGGCGCGGCGCGGCGAAATCTATATGATGGATAAGGGCGAACCGGTACCAGTCGTGTTGAACCAAACAGCCTATCAGATTATTATCGATCCGACCGTCACCAAAAGGGAACCCATCGAACAAGCTCTCAAGACTTACGCCGAACCCTACATTGCGGTTAATTTTGACGATATATACCAGCAAGAAGGTCTCCGATACGCCATCGTCGCCAAAAACGTCCCGCGCGAACTTGCAGAAAAAATCGCTTCCGAAGACATCGGTGCCGTCTGGTTCAAGAAAAACAACCAACGAGTGTATTCTGAAGGGCAACTGGCTTCAGGATTACTCGGCTTCGTCAATGCTGACGGCGTTGGTCAGTACGGCGTCGAAGGTTCACTCAATCACATCCTATCTGGCAAAGATGGCCTACTTAAAACCACTTCAGATGTTAACAACGTAGCGCTCTCCATCGGTAAAGACAATACCAAAATCCCCGCCGAAGACGGCGAAAACGTCGTGCTATCCATTGATCGCGGTCTCGAAAAAGGTGTCGAAAGAATCACGGCCGAAGCCATCTCTCATACGGCCGCCACCAACGCGTCTGTACTCATCATGAATCCCAATACTGGCGAAATCCTTACCATGGCTAATTTGCCAAATTATGACCCCGCAAATTACGCCAATGTCACCGACGCATCCGTTTACAACAACTATACTCTTGATGTTCCATACGAACCGGCCTCAATTTGCAAAAACTTCGCTTTCTCGGCGGCTATCAACGAAGGTGTTATGACACCTGATACGACATTCTTTAATAAACATTATGAAGAAGTCGATGATTGGAAGATTTGGAATGCCGAACAACGTAGCTCCCTCTATGGCACTTTAACTATGAAAGACGCTTTGTACTGGTCACTAAACACCGGTTCTATTTATGCACTCAAACTATTGGGCGGCAATCCTAACTCTATTAATCAACAAGGCAGGGAAAAGCTCTTTGACTATTACTATAACAAATTCCGCTTAGGCCAGCCTACTGGCGTCGAATTGGCCGAAGCCGAGGGGTTCATCCCAGACCCAAATGAAGGTTGGGGCCGCGATTCTACCTATGCTAATCTTACTTTCGGCCAAAACCTCAGTATTACAATGCTTCAAACTGCTACTGCTTTCTCGGCCGTCGTCAACGGTGGCACTTGGCGCACCCCCTCTGTCATCAAAGGATATTATGAAGACGGCAAGGTTATTCCAAAAGATGCTTTACATGGACGGGTGGCGTCGTCGGAGGGGCCCCCCCGCGAAGTTCTCGCGGGGGAGGAGACGACGACAGAACCCGTCGAGAATAGCACATCGGCAGGACCCGTCGAAGACAAGATCCTCACCGACGAAACTTCTGCTTCTATGCGCAGTATGCTAATCA
Organism: uncultured Candidatus Saccharibacteria bacterium; assembly: GCA_946548715.1. Taxonomy (GTDB): domain Bacteria; phylum Patescibacteriota; class Saccharimonadia; order Saccharimonadales; family Saccharimonadaceae; genus Nanosyncoccus. The sequence goes on along the minus strand of CAMNPZ010000005.1, from coordinate 46,828 downwards.
ATAACCGCGAGTACTTGGTACGTGGCGGCATTGACCGCCCAGGTTACGATATTGGTGGTAAATCCGGTACAGCCCAAGTTGTCAGAAATGGTGCCTACGATGATTCTTTTGCCGAACTTATCGGCTCCTATATTGGTTTTATTGCACCCAGCGGCGAAATGCCGCAATATGTCATCATGACCAAGATGTGGGGCGAAGGGCAGTCCATCGGTTCTGGTGACGCCATGAATCTTTTTAACTCCTTATCTAATTACCTCATTGATTATTACAAAATCAAACCTAACCAGTAGAGCAACCCAGACAGCACTTTGAGGGGCTTCCGCAGGTTACGACCGACCACTGTAGGAGCCGAGCAGGCGGAAAGCTTGCTTTTCGTCTCGAGGCGACGCCCAGTGGGCGACCCTTGGTCGAGGGATGAGGGGTCCGAGCCCCGTAACGACGGGCGCGAGGAACCCCGTCCCTGAAAAGTGTTGCTTGGGTTGCTATTGTGCTGGATGTGATATAATGTGGTTATGACATTAAATGATGAATTATTCCAAGGATTATTGCTAGCTCTCGCCGGCTTCCTGTTCTCAATGGCGCTTACGCCGTTTTACACACATTTTGCTTACAAATATAAATTCTGGAAAAAACAGAAACAGACTACCGTCGATGGTAAAGATTTGCCAATCATGCGCAAACTTCACGCTCATAAATTTAAGCACGTTTTCCCGACCATGGCTGGGCTAGTTGGCGTAGTCTCTGTTACTGCTGTCACGTGGCTCTTTAATCTCGACCGCGGCCAAACCTGGCTTCCTCTGGTTGGATTTCTTGGTGGCGCCCTAGTCGGCGTCATTGATGATGTTATTAATATTTTCGGTACCGGTCGTGGCGCGGCTGGCCTACGGGGCCCCGTGAAATTCTTTTTGATTACAGTGGTAGGCCTTGTGTTGGGATGGTTTTTCTCAGTCAAACTCGGTTGGACCTCTATCCTCGTCCCATTTGTGGGGGACATCGAAGTAGGAATTGCTGGCATGATTATGATTTTTGCTTTTGCCGTAGTGGCAACTAGCAACGCAGTCAATATATCTGATGGTCTTGATGGCTTATCTGGCGGACTTTCGATGCTCGCCTACGCCGCTTTTGGTGTAATCGCGCTATTTCAGGGCAATGTGTTGCTATTCGGGTTCTGTATGACTGTAGTCGGCTGGCTTCTTTCTTACATCTGGTTCAATGTCCCGCCGGCACGTTTTATGATGGGCGACACTGGTTCTTTCGCGCTGGGCTCCGGCCTTGGGGTGGTTGCTATGATGACGAATTCGTTCTTTTTGCTACCGATTATTGGGCTACCATTTGTGATTGAGGCTGGTTCTTCGCTTATTCAGCTTGCTAGCAAGAAATTCTTCCATCGCAAAATTTTCATTTCCGCTCCGCTTCACCATCATCTTGAAGCCATCGGCTGGGGTGAAGCCAAAATCGTAATGCGTTTCTGGATCGTAGCCGGTGTCTGTGCTATAGTGGGCATATTTGTTGCAGCTACCGGAGGGGCGATATGATTCGCAAACACCATGCGGATTTGACTATTTTATTTAGTACTTTGGGGCTCATGGCTTTGGGTCTTATTATTATCTATGCAATTGGACCCATGCGTGCCAACGTTCTCAATAATGCATATGGCACAGATTACGCTTCCAATTATTTCTTCATCGGTCAACTGCGCTCAGTCGTGCTCTCACTAGTCGCTTTTTTCCTAGCTTTCAAGGTAATACCTTATAAATATCTCAAGAAATATGCTAAACCCTTCATGCTCGTCGCTCTTGCACTGTCGGTTTTGTTATGGCTCCTCTCCATGGCCGGCTCCTCACTCGCCAAATGTGAACTCGGTGAGTGTCGCTGGTTCAATTTAGGCATTGTCAGTTTTCAGCCTGCCGAGCTCATCAAGCTGGCCCTCGTCGTTTATCTTGCTGACTTTATCACTCGCAAGCAGCAGAACGGGGAACTAGGCAAATGGCAAGAATTCTGGCTTCCGCTCATCGTTATTTGCGGGGCTTCACTATTTCTAGTAGTCATTGCACAGGGCGATTTGGGTACCGGAGTGGCATTAATTGCCATTATTTTTGGTATGCTCCTAGCGTCTGGCATTCCGGCCAAGCAATATCTCATTATGCTTGCCTTAGTGATTGCTATTGCGGTTGGTTCGGTGGTCACCTCAACGCATCGTATGGAACGCGTCAACGCTTGGCTAGATACTCTGCAAGGTGCAGAAGTTACGGATTCCACTTATCATATCGAGAATGCTATGCTTGCCATCGGTACTGGTGGTTTATTTGGCGTCGGTATCGGCAATTCCGTTCAGGCCACGGGCTACTTGCCGGAATCCATCAATGACTCAGTCTTCGCTATCATGGGCGAAACCTTCGGTTTTGTCGGCCTTTTTCTGGTCCTAATTGTTTTTGCGGCCATGTTAATTCGCATGCTTAAAGTCGCCGACCACACTCCAGATTTCGAGTCGCACCTCTATATCGTCGGAGTTTTCTCTTGGGCTCTTGCCCAAGTCGTTGTCAATATCGCAGCCATGACCGGACTCGTTCCCGTTACTGGCATTACTTTACCACTTTTGTCTTATGGTGGCACTAGCATGATCTTTATCGCTTTTGCAATTGGCCTTGTTTGCCAACTTTCGTGTTATACTAGTAGGGAGGTAACAACAAACCATGAAAATATTAGTAGTCGGCGGCGGGTCGGGGGGACACATCACGCCAGTCGTCGCCGTAGTGCGTGAAATTCTAAATCGCAAACCTCGTGCTGAGGTTGAATTTTGGACTGATTTTAAATATTACAAAAACGTCACTCGTCTCACCACCGAAATAGGAGTAGCCTGGGGCGAAGAAGCTAGCCACAGGAACACTCCATACATTCGAGTGCGCCGCATCCCGGCCGGCAAGTTTCATCGCTATGCTAATTGGAAACTCAAGGACTACTTCATCCATTTTGGACTTACATTAAAAGATATCATCTTGGGCAACATCTTAGGTTTTTTTGGCTTCCTGATGGGGCTCGTTACGGCCTTTTGCCGTCTCGTCAAGAAATCTTCGCGCCCCAATGTTATTTTTCTAAAAGGTGGCTACGTCTGCCTACCAGTCGGCATTATGGCAAAGCTTTTCAAAATCCCTTACATTATCCACGAGTCGGACGTCGTAGCGGGCCTTGCTAATCGTATTCTCATGAAAAAAGCCGCCAAAGTTGCTTTTGGCATGCCTATCCCAGATGATTTACAAGCACAGCATCCTAATTATGTCTGGACCGGCATTCCGGTCGGACCAGAATTCAAATCCGTCAGCCCCTCCAAGCAACTTGAACTTAAAAAAGCCTTTTCATTCAATCCAGACAAACCACTCGTCGTGGTTACGGGCGGCTCACAAGGCTCCGAAAACCTCAACGAAGCCACGCGCGCTATCTTGCCAGAACTCCTCAAATTCACCTCTGTAGGTCTAGTTGCTGGACGCAAACACTATGAAAACATGGTTGATTTGAAACAATACGAAAACTGGGATCACGCCTCGCTAGAGTCGAATTTCCGTATGTGGGAGTTTAATACTACTATGAACGAACTCATGGGCGCCGCCGATATTATTGTTTCGCGTGCTGGCGCCACCACTATTGCCGAATTAGCCTCGCTCAAGAAGGCAGTTATTCTAGTTCCATTCGCACCGCTACCTGGCGGACACCAGGTCAAGAACGCTGAACGTCTCGCGGCGGTTGACGCTATCTCGGTAGTCAAAGATTATGACATGGTGCAAGATCCGACCATTCTCCTTGATGAAATCCGTCACCTCATCAGGTCTCCTCGCCTCCGGGCCAACATGGCCGACAAGCTCCACGAAGAAGCTCGTTCTGACTCCGCCCGCCGCCTCGCCGAAATAATCTTAGGGGAGGTCTAAGAAGAAGGTGGGAAGAGAGTCTACTAAAAACGAGGGGGTTCGGAGCGCGGCAGCGCGAGAGGTAGCGCCGGCCGCCCATGGCGATGGGCCGGCCGGACGCGCCCCGAAGTTTAGTAGACGCTCTTCCCAGGTTGTTGTAGGCCTCACTATTGGCGCCAAAAGGGAAAAGCTCGAGACTAAGAACGAACGCGCCGCAGCGCGCAAGAAAGATAAACAGAGATACCTTACACGAGTAGTTTCTGTTAGCCTCGGTTTCGTGAGCCTAATAGTTATCTTGATTGTGCTTGCTACTACTTTTCTTCACCAAGAAGTCGAACCACTATCGCCAGAAGAAGTCGCCCCCGAACCAATTCTTACCGCCGAGCCCACCATCGAAATCATCGACGCTTCCGCCTCTGCCACCGGCGGCAAAATCACTTCACGGATGCGAAACTACATCGGCCTCATCGAGTCCGACCTCAAATCATACAGCTACCAACCCATCAAAGCTGTTATCCCAACCGACTCTATTCGCGAAGTCGACCTCTATCTCGACGGTTACACGGGTTATTTTAAAACCACCATCGACCGCGACGCCGCCATCACTGCCGAAGACATCGACCGCATGCTCCGTTATCTAGCGGGACAGGGAATCACTACCTTCGAATACGTCGACGTCCGCGTCGACGGCCGCGCCTTCTGGAAATAACCAAGTTGGCATGTTATAATACAAAAAAGGAGGTATTAATGAGTGAACGACTTAAAGGAACAGAACAAGAAAGTGACGCAGAAGAATCGTCAAATGCAGATGGATGGCAGACTCTACGTAGCGAAATACCATTTCGTCCAAGAGAAGAAGATGCGGTCATCCTAAAAGCAGGTGAATTAGGCAACGGTACTAAAACAATAGAAACGCATTATGGTGGCGCACAACATGCTAGGCGTGGCACTATTTTTGACACAAGCAAAGGCCAAAAAGCACAAGAGCTAGGACTAACAAAAGAAGGCAAGAAGTATTATCCAGAAAGTGCCATTCGTTCTATTATTCATGATTCAGCCCCTTCATTAGACACCGAAATCGTCGATGTAGATCAACAAACGAAACTCGGTTTACTTCAAGGCGTAGAATCCATTATCGACAAGGCTAAAGCTAGTGATGACACTATTAGGATAGAATACGATCAAAGATTTCCATATCACGACGCTAGACGTATTTTGGTCGAAAAAACGAAGAAGGCCCTAGGCTCCTTTATTAGAGGAGGCCAAAAGAGCTGGGGCGAAAAATGGCTGCCCGAAGGGGAAGCTTATATATCATACGAATCTGTCATGGAGGCTTTGTCGGGTTATGTTTTCGAAACTACTGTCTTCAATGCTGACGTCGATGTGGTTGATCCGCCTCAACCCGAAACCGCCAGAAAATCTCGTAAGATTGGGGCTATAATTGCCGCCCTAACTCTATCGCTATCACTCTTATTTGCAACACGGACTGGTGAAGATACGCTTGCGGCTAATCATAGAGGCGATATCGTTCCGCCAGCACCTGTGACCGTAACAATGGAAGACGAAACCAAAGCTATGCCAGAGACCGAGACTGAGTTCGCCACACCAGAAACTGAGCTTGCCACACCAGAAACTGAGCTTGCCACGCAAGAGACTGAGGCCGCAACGGAAAGTGCAACAGAAGTATCAGGGGTACCAGAGGTAACACCGGTAGGGGATTCCGACACCACTCCGGAAGCCACAAGTCAGGGCGAAGAGAGTGAATTAAAGAAATATGCAGGCTTGCGGATTGGTGATAGTGTCCAGGTTGAAGAGGGAACTATAGTCCACGAATCGGCGGATTATGCACACGGCGGCGCAAATAGGGAAGGAGTTATTGGCGGAGCTTTGCTACCGAGTGACCGAGATTACACGATTGCTGGTTTCTACGTCTTAGACCAAGAATCTCTCCAAGAAGGTGAGTTTAAGACTCTTCAAGAGGGTGAAGGTTTAGGTGAGTATCTGCAAGAAGTTGCTGAAAGCTTATCTGGGGATGCAAGTAGTGATGCAGATTCTTTAATTAACCCCGACACGATAGAAGTACTTCTCGCTACCGAAGGCGGCTATGTCGGCTTCGTTGACGTAGGAGACCTCGTCGTTATCTAAACCCGACAAATACTATTAGAGAAAGGAGAAAAAATGGATAATTATCCAATAGGTACTACTATTAAATTTACGAACGGCGAAAGATACAGTGTTGTTATTAGTGCCGAAAAAGACGCACGAAAATACATTTGCCTAGCTACAGTTGAAAAGCCATTAAAAATCCTCTTTGCCGAAGTTACTAACGGCAAAATAAGGGTTATCACGGATAGCAAAGAGAAAGAAGATCTACTACCACTGTTTGGTACAAGTATTAACGAGTGAGCTTCTCCTGCGGACGACAATGGCAAAAAACAAACCATTATAGCATTACAGGGGTCTACCCCTGTAAAAACGCTTTCGGTAATACCCTGTTTATGTTCGGTTTTTGTTCAGACATAAAACAGTTACAAAACATCGACCAGGGCAGAACCAGCCAAAATAACAGGGAAACACGAAAAAAAGGAAACAAAACGGGGAAACGTCAAATCTGCAAATTTTAGCCAAAAATCCAACAAAAATCCGATCAAGACAAACGTCTAACAGAGGTGACGGCTAACCAAGCCAATATAAAGGCATAGAAGGACCCGGATAGTTGTGAATCCTACAGAATTTAGCGGGCGAGGATTGTTGCCTGTGGAGGCTTTCTGATGAGTCCGTGAGCATGTGACGAGCCCAGGTGGTTTTTACAACTTTTCCTCATCCGAGACGAGTAAAGTTACAGATTCGCGAAGCGAGTCTGATAACTTGATCGAGGCGAGGATTGAGTGAAACGTTGTAAAAACTAGCATGGCGCGAAGTCATCGCGAACGGACTGTTAGAAAGCCCTCACAGACACTAATTCCCGCCCGCCCAACATTATTTGCCTATATTAGACGATAACTTAACCGTCTAAAATCCAAAGTGCTTATGTCTTAAAATCTATATTGTGCGACATTAAGCTTATGCTAAAATCGCAATCCAGACTTCAGCCAAAATCCGGCCATTTGGCTTGTTGGCCGGATTATTTTTGGATCATTTCCCCACTTGTTAGATTCTAATGCTTTATACTCAAGAATCCGTCTACCGAATTATCTTTGCCTGCAAAGTCCTCAGTTCGTTTTATAGGGGTAGACAGGGGTGTTTTGTTATGGGAGGGCTGAATTGTCACAGTCGACTTTTCTTGGTATTCTACCTCTGGTGTAACAGGGGTGGGGAAAGACGTCTTATGCGGTGTCTGAACAGGAGCCTCTACCGGGATTACGGGGGAACTAATTGGGGTAGAGACTTTCGGACTCGAGTCTTTTCTCTTGTGATCTTTCTTCCCTTTTTTCTTGAGGCTGCCTTTCCCTTTTTTGCCTGATTCGGTCTTGGTGATTTCAGGCTTCTTGAACTCGACTTTGCTGTCTTTCTGCTCAGCGGCCAGCCTGGCTAAATCTTTGAGCCCCAAGCGTTCTTTACCCTCAACGGCGTTGGGGCTCATACCAGAGCGTCTCAAATCAGCTTGCGGCGTCAAGTTCTTGTAGTTCGGTTTTTGTTCGGTAGAGCGTCCAGATTTAACTTCTGGTTGTGGAATCAAACGGAAGACGGGTTTTTCATCTTTAGAATTAATTACCAGTCTCGGTTCAGCAGTTCCCTCTTGCCTGCCAGAGTCGGAGAGCTCACGTTTGTATTTTTCGGATTGTTCAATGGTCTCGCGAATCTCGGCCTCTACTTCCATGCGTGGGCGCGCATAATACTCGCGTGAATGGGCTACAATTGCGTCGAAATTATCCGCCGGAGTAGCCGGAATCGACAGCGTGGTGGCAGAGAAGGCTGGTACTTTCTCACCATTAATAATCATCGAAATAACAAAGTGACGGTTGTTTAACTGCAACAAATCCGACTCGTCAAAAGTTGGCTCGAATTGCTTGACTAGGACGGGCGCGTCGTCTGCTGATACGCGGAAAGAGATTGTTGTACCTACGTTACCAAACACTGCGTCTCGCACCGAATCGGTCATCTGGGCTACATATTGATTGGCTACGGTGAGATTCAGGCCATATTTGCGAGCTTCTGAAAGAATCACCGAGAATGAGTCAGTGGCGAAGTTTTGGAACTCGTCAACATAAAGATAAAACGGCCGCCTGTCTTCAACTCGAGGGATGTCAGAACGTGACATCGCAGCGAGCTGTACTTTGGTTACTAAGAAAGAACCCAGAATTGCCGCATTATCCTCACCAATCAAACCTTTCGATAGGTTCACGACTAGAATCTTACCTTCGTCCATGATCTTACGAATATCGAACGACGACTTTGGCTGCCCGATGATATTTCGAATGATAGGATTAGCCGTAAATGCTCCAACCTTATTTAGCACTGGTGCAATCGACTCATTGACCTGTTTATCGTTCCACTGTCCAAACTCATGTTTCCAGAATTGTAGCACTGTTACGTCTTGGCAGTAATCCAAAGTTTCCTTACGGAACTCCTTATCGGTGAGTAATCGTGATATATCTAGTAGGGTAGCAGATGGTCGATCGAGTAGGGCAAGCAATGTATACCTAAGGATATGCTCAAGCCTCGGGCCCCAGGAGTCTCCAAACATCCGTTTTAGCACCCCAATCACCTCCGAACAAATATTTGGTTTACGTGCAGGGTCGGATACCTCCAACGGATTAAAGGCTACCGGAAAAGCCGTATCTGCCGGATTGAAATATATTACGTCATTAATTCTAGATGCTGGTACGAATTTTAGGTTGTCGATGGCAAAATCACCATGTGGATCGATGATACAATAGCCTTGATTGTAGAATACATCAGACAACGCCAATAGTTCCAACATACCGCTTTTTCCTGCCCCAGTCTGACCAATGATGTAGATGTGACGCGAGCGGTCCCGTCGGAGTAACCCAAACTGATGATTGATGCCACGAAAATTAGTCAAACCGAATGCAGAAATGTTTTCATCAATCGAAACATCACCGGTAAGGACGGGTAGTTTGGCGGGTGGTTCGGCGGTCTTAGAAGAAGCCCAGACGATATTTGGTGTCTCGACGGAAGTATGAGGCAAATGATAAACTGAGGCTAGTTCTGAGATGTTTAGAATAAAACCGCGATTGGAAAATTGTCGTAACTTATAAGCGTCTAAATCGGCCGCATTAAAACTTCCGCCGAGCTGCCTAAAACCGTTAAGATTAGTGGAATTAAACTGCTTAAACGTTCCCACTAGGGCTTGCATGTTTAGTTTGGCATCGGTCTGGTTTTGGCCAAGATAGGCAAGGCGTATCTTGACCTCATACCCTAGTTTCGTGGCTTTTTCCTCGGCTTTTGCTATTTGAGTCTTAGCTCTCTCTGATAGCTCGACCGTAGTATCGGAATTGGTGCCGCCCGCCGGTGGCCTAAATAGCGCCATGAAAACTTCCGAAATCCATGTCCAATCTATCCCGGTACCCATAAACAGAGATTTGGTGCCAGTTTTGACGCGTCGAATCCATTTATCGGTAGTATTCTTGTGCCAATCATCAGCAATCGGCCTGGCTAAGATTTGAATCCAAAGTTCCTCTGACGTATCGGCATCAAGTTTGGCCAAAGTCCCTGTAATCCCGGCCAACGGATCCACCTCGAAAGAATCGAACGTCTTAATTGGTAACGCATCATTTTCGACCAAGCCCAATTCGGATGAATAGACTACCGGATACTTAGTACGTTCATCTACGTAGTCTTCATTCATCTTGTAAATCTGCACAGTCGGGTATTGAGAGTAGATTTGCCCCTCAACAAAGCTTTGTAGGATTTTCGGCACCCACACATAAAATCTAATCTGTCCAGCCGTCGATACGATTTCGAACGATAGATGTTCTTGTACACCACCGGAATTACGTAGTTCTTGTCTGTCACGCAAAATTCCATGCAGACTTGCAAAAAGTTGTTCTGCTGCTAATTCTTTCTTATCATTTTCTCGCGGTATCTCGAGCATTAATAGTACCGAATCGACATTCAATACTTTGAGTTTATTGAGTTTTTTGTAGTTTCGATAAGTTAAAAACGCCAAAATACCCACCAAGGGAATCCAGAATATCGGCATCAGAATAAAATGTATTATTGCTTCCATGTTTTTATTTTATCATACTCTAGCTTATTTTTGAATATCGGCCAAAGTGTAGGCGTTTTTCCCTGTTTTCTTGAAGAGTTTTTTATTCTGCAAATTAAGGAGAATCGTAGTTTCCTTAACCTTACGAACCTTGAGGACTTGTTTGACGATTTCCTCTCTGGTTAATGGTTTTTCTGATTTTGCTAAAATAGAATTAATAATATCGGAAATAGTTCCCTTCTTGTACCCCCATGACGATAGAGCATAGATTCCGCGACCAATGAGAACGTAACGGGAATCCTTAATTAGTTCATTATGAATTGCCTGCACTGTGACATTGCGGCGTTTGAAACTAGATTCTTTAATCGCCTTCGCAATATCGGAAAAATGCATCGGCTCTTTCTTTGCCTCGAGAATAACGTAAATCTTATCGCGAATGTTTTTAGGGTTTACGGCTGGCCATTTGGCTAGTCCCCATACATTGTTTAATGTTGCGAGGAGTTTTGAAACCGACGCTATGGCCTTAATGTGATCCGGGTGTTCGTAATCTAGTTTCTCGTCAAGCTCATCAATAGTCATCGGTTGCTTGTTGGCCTTGATAATGCCAACTATTGCATCTACCCGCTCACGTATCGTACGGCTATTGCCGTATTCTGCTATACCAATCGCAGCATAATATTTGTCATTTTCTTCAACGATAGTCAGATTCTTAGCGAAAGTTGCGATAAAATAAATCCCCATTCTTTCAGAGGAGCTGGTCTTCCTGCCGTATACTTTGTCTGCAATGCTGGAAAGCTTTGCTACGCGGCCCATCTCGGTAAGGTTGCGCACTAGTAGTTTTTCGGCGGCAGCAAGCTCGGGGATTTGGTTCTCTTCTGCGGAAATTTGAAGGCGAATCAAGATTGCTTTTTCGAGCTGGCGTACTCTCTCACGCGTAATAGATAGCATTTCACCAATCTGTTCAAGTGTTTCTCTTTGGCCTTTTAGTCCGAAACGTCGGGTAATGATTTCTCTTTCGCGCTCTTGCTCAATAATTTTCAGGCTTCCGGAGATTGCTTTTTTGAGAGTTTCCGCATTTTGCTCCATTAGATTCTTCCTTATCTTATATCTGTTATTATTATCAATTCATATTATAATATCATATGTTAGGCATTCTGTCAACTATGAATTTATGAATTCCTGTTTATTATTGTAGCATATTTTTTACAAATACCGAAAAAAATATTAAAACATAAACTTTATGATGCTAAAAACGTTCTATGTACTAGTTTTCTTCTTTGTCGTGGTCTTCTTGGCTGCCTTCTTATTGGCTGTCTTGGTGGTCTTCTTACGTCCACCACGCACGCCGCGTCGAGTAGTTTTTGGCTTGTTTTCGAGCATTTTGAGCGCTTCTTCTTTGGTAATCTTCTTCGGGTCCATCTCCTTCGGAATTTTGACATTGTTGCGTCGACCAGGTCCCTTCACGTATGGTCCATAAGCGCCGTTAATGATCTGGATGTCATCCCAATCGGCAATCATTGAATCGATTTTTTTCTGGTACAAAGGCAAAGCCTCCGCTAGAGTCACCGTGTATGGATCTAAATCTTTCATTGGTACATTGTATTTGCCACCCTTAAGATATGGTCCAAACGGCCCATTAGCGGCAATTAACTCGGTCCCATCGGGCGCGTTGCCTAGCGAACGCGGCAGTGATGGTAAGGCCAACTGCTTCAGTGCCTGTTCCAAAGTTACCGTTTTCACTGATTTTCGCTTAGGAAGCGGTGCGAATACCGGTTTTTCGCCAGCCTCCTTCTCGTTATCACCTAGCTGGATAAAGCCACCAGTTTTGCCTACTTTGGCATAAATTGGTTTTCCGTTCTCCGGATGATGTCCTAGCAAACGTGCATTATTATAACGCTCTACACCGTTGGCGGCTAGTACTGTATCGTGAAATGGCCCATAGAAATCTCGGAGCATCTTGACGCGCTCTAATTTCGCCTCTGCCACCAGGTCCAAATCCTTCTCGATGTTTGCTGTAAACTTGTAATCGACGATACTCTTGAAGTTGTCTGTCAAAAATCCGCTAACTAGCTCGCCGATTGGCGTCGGTACGAGACGTCCCTTATTGGCACCGTATTTTTCTTTTACGGTACTACGTGAGACTTGACCTTTTGTAGCCTTTAATTCTATTACGTCGCGTTCAGTTCCTTCGGATTCGCCTTTTTCAACGTATTTTCTGGCCTGAATCGCTGTCATAATCGATGCGTAAGTCGACGGACGGCCAATTCCAAGCTCTTCCAGCTTCTTTACCAGAGACCCTTCAGTGTATCTTGCCGGCGGTTTGCCGTAAGTCTGTTTCGCAGTTAGCTCTAAGCAATCCATCTTGTCGCCTTTTGCTACCTTCGGTAACTCCAAGTCCTTCGACTTCCCATAAACCCTCAAAAATCCATCAAAAACTACAACTTCGCCTTTAGCGACAAAGGAGCTTGAAGATGGCTTATCGAAGGGGGTCCGGAGCGCGGCAGCGCGAGGGGTAGCGCCAGCCGCCCGTGGCGACGGGCCGGCTGGACGCGCCCCGAGAGAAGCCATTTCGAGCTCCTTTGCGGTAAGGCGAATCGTAGTTTTGGCGACTTTTGCATTGGCCATTTGAGTAGCCACAGTACGAGACCAGATCAATTGATAAAGCCGTTTTTCGTAATCATTCTTCCCTGCCTTAGTTCGAAAAACATCAGTTGGACGGATTGCCTCGTGCGCCTCCTGGGCTGAAGCATCCTTGGTTTTGAAATGCCGTACCTTTAAGTAATTCTTCCCAAATGTTTCTTCGATATACCTCGCAATCGCCCCAACCGCCTGCGAGGACAAATTGAGTGAATCGGTTCTGTGGTAAGTAATCAAGCCAGCCTGGTACAGTCCTTGTGCTGCACTCATCGTAGTGCGCGATGCGAACCCTAGTTTACTATTAGCCTCAATTTGCAAAGCCGCAGTCGTGAACGGTACTGGATTTGCCTTCGTTCCTTCCGTTTCTTCAACATCTTCCACCTCAAAGTCCGACTGTGACAATAATTCGAGTAGTTTGTTCGCTTCGTCTTCGGTTTCAGGAGCTTTACCGTCGTAGTTGGCTGTGAATGTGGTGCTTTCGGCAGTGTAAGAATCAGGTGTTTCGAGGGCTTGCGCGACCAACGGGGAGCGAGTGAGCGAGGAGCCCCGTAACGACGGGCGCGACGAAGCGTCCCGAGAAGCACCTGATTTTACACTGCTGGCAGCGAATTCACCAGTAATCTTGAAGTTAAACTTGGAATCGAACTTCTCGATTTCTTTTTCTCGCTCTACGATTAATCTGAGCGCCGGCGACTGTACGCGCCCCGCTGAAATCGCTCCGGGCACCTTTTTGCGCACCATATCTGATAAATCATATCCTACTAACATATCTAGAGTTTGCCGTGCCTGCTGCGATGAGACCATGTCCATATCCACCGTGCGTGGGTTTTTGATCGCATTCTCGAGTGCTGGTTTTGTAATTTCATGAAAAGTGATTCGCGCCGTATTCTTCGGTAACTGCAACACCTCGCAAAGATGCCACGAAATCGACTCTCCTTCGCGGTCTTCATCGGTTGCGAGCCAGATTTTGTCAGCTTTTTTAGCTTCACTCTTTAATTCGGCAATAATCGACTTGTGTCCCGGATCAATCTCATACGTTACATCAAATGTCGCCTTATCTACTTTCGTGTCCTTGCGAATATGTCCGACCGAAGCCAACACCTTAAAATCCGGCCCGAGATACTTCTCGATCGTATGCGCTTTCGCTGGGCTCTCTACTATTACCAAATTTTTTGCCATATATACTATAATATCACATCCGTCAAGACAACAAAAAAGACCTTAGGTAAGGGTGGGCATCACCTAAGGTCTTTTTGGCCCTCTAACGCTTCACTACTATACCGGGTGAACCCCGGAAGCGCGACCCACCTCACACAATACAAGGGCCCGCCGGTTAGAGGGATTGCTAAGCCTTCGAAAGTTTCCTTTCAAAGTGGAGGTAATACTTATAAACTTAAAACCTTTGAAGAAATTTTAAGCCCGAAAGGGTTTCAAAAGCTCGCAATTTCTGCTATACTACGAGTAGTATAGCGAAATTATAACTTATTTAGGTGCGGTGTGGCACGTTTTTTCGTACCAACTGAGTCAATTATATCACAGGAGGAAAAATATGTCAACACTTTCTTCACACTTTTTTACAAAAATCAACCAAATTTCACCCCAAGAACACGATTTTACAGAGGTGTTAGATGCTATTGCGCTTACGCCTAAAACATTGTATTTTCGTGGCAAAATGCCAGAAAATATGTCAAAAGCACCCAGACAAAAACCCGAACAAACCCGAACAGCAAGGCCCAAAACCGTCGCCATCGTTGGATCGAGACACAATACCAAATACGGCGAAGAAGTTGCCTACAAACTAGCTTACGAGCTAGGCAAACGTGGCGTAGTGGTAGTATCCGGTCTAGCTTACGGTATAGATAGCATTGCACATCGAGGATGCCTCGCTGCACAAGGCGTTACCGTAGCGGTCCTCGGCACACCCATTGATCGCATCTATCCCACCGCGCATACTGGTCTGGCACGCGAAATTGTGTCACAGAACGGCGCTATTGTCTCCGAATATGCCCCACATACTCCAGAGTATGATGCCGCCGAACTGGCTCCAGGCGAATACTATGCCGATTCTGGCAAACGTACCCAAGACCCCAAAGGCTCCTTCCTCTATCGTAACCGCATCATTGCAGGTCTTTCCGACATTGTAGTCGTGGTGGAAGCCGCGGAACAATCTGGTTCACTTAATACCGCTACTCATGCGCTTGAACAAGGCAAGACTGTCTTTGCTGTCCCTGGCAACATCACGAATCCATACTCGCAGGGCTGCAATAAACTCATCAAGCAAGGCGCTATTCCTTACACTGAACCCGATGATGTTTTGCGCGAGCTCTTTCCAGAAGAATATCTCAAGAAACATCGCAAGCTTCGCCAACAATCTCTCATTGGCGACACTGATACCGAAACTCTAGTGCTAGTTGCTCTTGCTAATGGTCTCCGAGCTGGCGAGCAAATCATGACAGACACGCATCTCCCACCAGAGGTGTTTAATCAAACCACTACCCTTCTTGAAATTAAAGGCCGTATCCGCTCGCTCGGTGCTAATCACTGGAGTTTAGCCTAAGACGAAATCATCAATTTTATGTAGTACTTCCTCTAATACTGACGGCAACTGGCTCTTTTCCTCGTCTGTGAATCGCGACAAAACAAACTCAATGTCACCCAACTTAGAGCGCAACTCATCGTTCCCTGTTCCAATCCTGATTCTAGCATAATCCGACGTACCTAGAGCCGCATCGATAGATTTTAACCCGTTGTTTCCTCCGGCCGACCCCGAAGCTCGCTCTCGCACTAAACCGAATTTTAAGTCAAAATTATCACAAATCACCAAAATATCAGAGGCAGCAATCTGATAATGTCGCATATAATCAGCCACTACCTTGCCAGTCTCGTTGTAGAAATTTTGCGGCTTAATAAACAAAACATCATCCACGGAGCCTCTTATGGCACCCAAAAATGCTTTATCGCGCCACTCGAACTTATGCCGCTTAAAATAATAGTCGAGCGCCAAAAAACCCACATTGTGTCGCGTGAAGTTATACCGATTCCCTGGGTTCCCTAGTCCTACTATTAGCTTCATGTCATAATTATATCATGAAAAACCCCGCACTGGCGCGTGCGGGGTTGATAGGGGGGGTGTAACTCGCTATTTGTCCGAGAGATCTCGGTGTCGTTATGGCGCATCTTAGATTGCAAGCGTGATATTGCTTGTGTTTACGTCTGCAATTCGCCAATCTCTTCGAGCACTCTCTCGTAGTTGCGATTGGCGATATCGGCGGCCTGGTGTCTCATATTCTCGGTCAGATGAATATTGACGCAACCTTCCCAGTCATAGTACATCATCCTTGTAAAGATGAGACCGTTTTTGATCCGTTTTTCCGGAGAATTATACTTAATCTGATTAACGTCGCCACATACTACCAACAGTGAGTTTTTACCCAATCTAGTAATAAATGTCTCCATTTCGTCTATGATAATTCTCTGTGCCTCGTCTATGATAATGATTGTGTCCTCGAAGGTCCGACCCTGGGCCTGCTTGTAAGGGATAGCCGTGAAATACCGCTCATAGTAATAGTCAACCTGTTCGTCGAGCAGTTCAGCGTAGGTCTTACGGCCAGATCTCGCTGTTTTTTCGGCTTTTTCGACTTTTTCGACTCGACAGCGTCTCTTCTCGATACGACCGTCGGTCAATTCATCAACCAACTCACGATATTTATTGGGTTTTCTGTCAGTTCTGGTCTCGGAAGGCTCATCGTTCGTATCGCCAAACTTGCGCAGAGCCTCGCGTTTCCGTTTAAACTCTGGCGTCTCGGCTAAATACGACCGAATCGCATCCTTACAAAATGCAATCATCGGCTCAAGCTTCTTCTCCTGACTGCCAGGCAGATATCCAACCCCATTATCGGGATTTACAATCAGGACCGCTCTGGTATACTTTCCTGCCCCGAGTACCCGAATTGCGTGCCTAACAATCTGATATGTTTTACCAGTTCCGGCCTTACCGGTCGCAACTATAACACTAACCGAATCATCGTTCATTGCATCATAATAAGTAGCAATTCCGGCATTCGGTGGCGTGAGCTGTTCGCGTTTCATGAAGCGTAACGGGTAAAACATCTGCTTTTCCTTATGGTAACGCATGACATTCGAAAACGGCAAATCAGCTGCGAAATATCCTTTGGGGTACACGTCCCCCTCCGGGGTCATTACGATATACTCGTTTGCCACCAATGGCGGCTCATTCGGCATAGCGGCTTCAAAATCGCTTTTGCTCAGTCCATCCTCCTGCCAGAATTGTTCAAACAGAGCGGCTGGCACTACCAAGTCGCGCATCCCAGTAAAAACTGGACGTGTCTTGAAACTATACGACTTGGCCCTGACTCCGAATTCATCTGCCTTAATCAACAACGGGTTATCATTGGTTAAAAGAACGACGTCTCTTCGACTGTTATTATGCTCTAATACTTCGTCGACTGATGCTGTTCCGTCTACGGGTAACCGCTCACGAATCATAGTCGCAGCGAGTGCTGTAACTGCAATCCAGCCATCATTGTCGGTGGGCTGTGGCACCCAAGGCAAAGATCTGGCAAAGTCCCGATGTAAAGGCAGAATCGAAATCGTCTGCTGTTTCCAACCAGTCGGAATCGGCCTGGACAGTTCCATAATCTCTCGCAAGCTCCGTTCACTGTTCGGGAAGAACTTCATCAGTCTCCGAAAAGCCTTTCTTGCAATAGTGCGATTATGAGTGTGGCCATCCTTCAAATGATTCAATTCTTCAAATACTACACTCGGAATGATAATATGTGCACTATCTAAACTCGGGCGAAAATCGAGTGGCGGACGCCAATTCTCGTCATCTGCATCGTAAATCACATCGACGCACGACAGTATTAAATTGGTGTCAATCACATACCATTTCCGTTTATCGTAGGGTATCCAATCTGAGGCTGGAGAGTCTTCTCTCCGCATAGGAAACGCCTCGTCAATCAGTTCTTCTTCTACAATCCCCCTATTTGCGTCAAAGAGCTCGCGTTTCTGTCGTCTTTCCGTTATGACTCGGCGAGTTTTGCCGACATCGTGGTATTTCCCTTTCGACATAGTCTTACACCTCCTTGTCAATGTGCTGGGTGTCAAAAGGTAATTATGATAACTCCCTTCAATATTAACCCCTAAAACAAAAGTGGGCTACCTGCCCACATCTATATTTTACCATAAAAACAAGAAAAACTATATACTTATTATATCACACTTAAGCTTTTTTGTCAATTTTATCTCTGTTATCGCTTCGGTAAGAAAACATAATTGGCGTACCAATGAAGGGGTATTTTTCGCGAATTTTGCGCTCCAAGAATCGTTTCCATGACCAGTGCAGTAATCCCAAATCGTGCCCGTGCACCACGAACCACGGCGGGCAGGTGTCGGTTTGTACGATGTATTTTGGTTTCGGTCGGGTGTTTTTGAGTCCTGCTGGCGGGTGAGAGACGATGGCCTCGTTTAAAATCTTATTAAGCTCGGCTGTTTTAACTTCAGTGTGACGTGCCTCATCTACCTGTAATGCTAGTTCGAACAGTTGTGTTACATTCTCACCCGTCTCCGACGAGGTCAGTATTACTGGAGCATAAGGAAGAAAATCATAATCTTTCTCCAGCTGGTCAATTAGGAAATCTGCCGCCGTACGATTACCGATATTTTCCTCGCCGAAGTAGTTAGTCGGTTCGGCGTTTTCTAGTAAATCTGCCTTTGTTACCACCATAATGATTCCCTTGCCTGCCTCGACAATCTGTCCTGCGAGAGACTGGTCGAGCTTACTGTGCGGCTCGGTGGAATCCACTAACAAACAACAAACGTCCGACTCTTCTATGGCCGCCAGTGTGCGGATGGCGCTAAATTTCTCAATCCCTACCTCGCGTTTGCCTGGCTTGCGTAAACCCGCTGTGTCTAGTATTTCCAGCTCTCTGCCCTTATACTTCACTTGTACTCGATTCACATCGCGCGTAGTTCCCTGACGACTCGACACAATCGCCTGTTGTTTCTTACCAAGTGTATTAAACAGCGATGACTTCCCTACATTCGGCCGCCCGATTAGGGCAAGTTTAAGTGGAGTGGATTCAGACAGAATAGCTGATTTTGCTCCTCTCGGGGCGCGTCCGGCCGGCCCGTCGCCACGGGCGGCCGGCGCTACCCCTCGGCTTGCCAGCCTCCGGACCCCCTTCGATGAGCAAAATCCAGCTATTCCGTCCAATACCATTCCTTTAAGTTTCTCTATCCCTTGCCCGGTCGTAGCGGAAGTATAGTAGATATTTTCGGGTGCAATACCAAGCGCCCGGAATTCCTCGATCGGTAAGGACTCGCCGAGGTCGCACTTGTTTAAGACTAGGAAAACAGGCTTACCAGAGCGCAAAGCGTCCTTGGCAATCTTGCGGTCCCGATGGTCGAAGTATTTCGACGAATCAAGCGTCACTAGAATCATGTCAGCAGATTCAATCGCATCCTGAATCTGCTCTTGAATAGACGCCTCGAAATCATCACTCGGGTCTTTTAGTCCCGCCGTGTCAACCAAAATAAAAGCATTATCAATCGTCGCCACCACGTTATCGCGTGTAGTTCCCTCCTCGCGAGCCACGATAGCGATATTTTTGCGCGCCATCCGATTTAATAGACTGGATTTCCCAGCATTGGTCTGGCCGATTAATGCAACGATTGGTAATTTTTTCATAAACATATTGTACCATAAATCTTGCAAAAATCAATCAGATGCTTTTCGGGCTTCCGTACAATACATTGTTGTAAAAATTACAACAAAATTTCTCCTTGACAACTTCGCGGGGGGGGGGGGGGGGGGGTATTATTATGATAATACTTATGATAATATATTATGTATAAATGAAAGGCCACTGCATGCACAAACGACAATTAAACAACATCAACCTAATCCCGCTAAGTCTAGCTAGTATTAGTCTGCTCGCTGGTGGCGTATTGGCTTCTTCCCATGTCTCCGCCGACGACCCTTCCGTCGTAGATGAGATAAATATTACAGTGCCTATCTCCTGCACTATGTCCGGTACTGGCATGCAGTCCCATAATGCCAATATTAATAATGGACTATATGACCATGATATAGGTTCTACAGTACTCCATGCATTCTGTAATGATAATGAAGGATTCGCTATATATGCAGCAGGATATACAGGGAATGAAGTAGGAGGAACAAATAGTAATAAACTAGTCGGAACAACTGCTTCTGGTGATGCAACTATAGAATCAGGTATTGCTACGACTGCTGGTAACCCTGATGTATCTAACTGGGCCATGAAACTTACTATGACTCAGGACTCAGGAGATACTTCAGCTGACAATGCCTTCACTATTGATTCTGCTCCCAATGTAGCTCTTCCTAGCCAAGCAGAATCTGGTGCTACTCAGGCTCCTTTCTCACAATATCATGTAGTCCCAAATGAATACGTTAAAGTAGCTCATAAGAACTCTGGCACTGATATGACTGAAACTACTGGTGGAGTTAAACTTACTACTACTTATGCAGCTTATATCAGCAAGACTCAGCCTGCGGATACGTATAGTGGACAGGTGATATACACACTCGTTCATCCAGCTAATCACCCAGCTCCAATCATTCCTGCCTTCCTTGATACAGGCCAAAACGTCAACGCCAAGATGAAGTCTCTCGCCGCAGGTGAAACAAAAACCTACAATAATAGTGACAGTCTTATTAAATCCATTCAAACCGCCGACTCCCTCCCTGCCGATTTCGAACCAACCGAAGCCAACACTATCTCGCTTTCTACTTCAGATAAGCCTGCCTATATTTTCTTTGATAATACCAATGATGCTGGCATTATGTATGTTTATTCTGGCAATGCCACTCCGGTACTCAATCCAGATTCGTCATATATGTTTTACAGCTTGCGATCTCTTTCTACTGCGCCAGCGATTTCCGACTGGGATACTTCTGGTGTAGTTAATATGTATAGCATGTTCTATGACGCAGGTTATGATGCCCCCACCTTCTCGCTAGACCTATCCTCTTGGGATACTTCTAGTGTGACTGACATGGCATCCATGTTTCGCTCGGTCGGCTTTAGTGCCACCGACTGGTCTATCGGTGACCTTTCTTCCTGGAACACTTCCAGTGTGACTAATATGGGCGCCATGTTCTATGCCGCTGGCCGCAACGTCTCTACTTTTTCACTTGACCTTTCCGACTGGGATACTTCTAGCGTCACTAATATGAGTGGTATGTTTCTCAGTACTGGCCTCAACGTCTCTACTTTTTCACTTGACCTTTCCGACTGGGATACTTCTAGCGTCACTAATATGAATGCAATGTTTTATGATGCTGGCATGAGTGCTTCCACCTTCTCATTAGATCTTTCTAATTGGGACACTTCCAGGGTAACCAACATGAGCGGTGTAGTTCCTAATATGGGTACTATGTTGTCAGGTGCTGGTCCCAATGCGTCTATTTGGTCAGTAATTATCCCGCAAACTAATGGTAACGGTATCGATAACACTACCAGCCGAATGTATGGCAACACTGTATCTGTCTACGCCACTCCATCCAGCGGCAAAGCCTTCACATTGGCACCGTAATAATAATCATGTGTCAATCTAGATTTACCGCAACGAGGACGATTAAGGAAATTTAGCGGCGCTTTCTGCTTTTCTATGTTACAATATACATAACCATTTAAAGGAACTACAATTATACAATGAAAACAAATCATATTATTGCTGTAAGCATATTTAGCTTACTTACTATAGTCCTGTTTGCTGGCGAAGTATTAATGTCATCTCATGTTTCGGCTGATACGGAAGTCATAGATGAAGTTAGTCTTACTGTTCCAGTTGCCTGCACTATGGGCGGTGTTGGTACCGATTCTCATAACGCCTCCATGAGTCCGGGTACTTATTCTGGAGCCGCTGGCAATGAATATGAAAACGGCATCGGCAAGACTACTCTCACTGTTTTCTGTAATGACAGCAACGGCTTTTCTATTTACGCTATAGGCTACACCAATGATTTATACGAAGGAGACCTCCATACTAAGCTTGTAGGCCAAAACACCAACCAAACAATTGATACTAAGCCCTACGAATCGGGCGACACAAGCTCCAACTGGTCCATGAAAATAAACAAAGTGGATAATCCCGTTTCCGGTGACCCCATAGTCTACAACCCGCAAAACATGAACGTTGTAGGTAGCTTTAATACTTGGCAAGCAATTCCGGATGTATACACCAAAGTAGCCGAATACCATTCAACCACCACAGACCCAGCTACTACGGACACCACCCTAGGCGCCAAGATAGAAACCACCTATGCTACTTATATTTCCAGCACCCAAGCTGCCGATACTTATACTGGACAGGTTAAGTATACGATGGTGCATCCGTATAATTATGACGCCCCAGAACCACCTTCGTTCAGGGTTTTCTATACTGGACGACCTTTCTCAACGGAGCCGGGCCATGAAAACCCAGTCTATGTTCGCATGACTGATTTGCCAGAGAGCGGCACTTATAATATGATGGGCACAGAATATGGCTCATATGATAAACTGACTCCAGAAACACTGTATGGTGGGTATTATATTTTTAAAGGAAGCCGAAGTGAGTTTATGGAGTTTGCCGAAAGTCACGATGTATATGATGGCACAAATTATTATCTTCCAGATCTTTCAGGTGGCATGGCTTACACCATGGACGCATCGAATCTTACGCCTACGGATGGCACAATCTATATTATTAAAGAAGTACCGGAAGACGTTTATTTGGATGTTAGATTCCATTATCTATTCCATACCAGTACTTTGAAGCTCATGGCTGCATATTATATGAACAACACGGACGATCTTATGTATCGTAACATCGGTTTCGACATAGCGGTAGGGCAAGATGGCACACCTGAAGAGAATCCGGTCACACACAAGAGATATACTCTTACTATCCGAACAACAAAAACCGAGAATACTTATACTCCTGCAAGTATAAATCCATTAGCGACCGGCGCAAAGAACAGAATAAACGACTTTTTGGAATATACTAGCGACCAGAAATACCTTGTTCCAGGTAATTATGTAGAAGCAGTCCCGTATTGGATTACGCCAGACTGGTATAAAGTTACTGGCGCTCATAAACTCGTTATTAATTGTAATGACTTAACCACTACGAATTTTGAGCAGCATAAGGAAGCAACTGAATCCACGATTCGGTATACAAAACAGTAGGGATGTATAGAAACCTGGTGCGGTTACGGGCGCTCATAAGAGAAAAATCTTTTTTCATGATCTCAGAAAAGGTAACTTAGAACGTGAGGACTCTGTAATTACTCCGACTATTACATATATAGGGACATGATTAGGCCGGTGGGACGCGGCGGGAGTGGGTTCCGGCGGGAGTAAGGATTTGCTTCGGCGGGAGTTAGCCTTCGCTCCGCTTCGGCTATTCGCCTTCGGCGAGCGAACCCGCTTCGTCTTGGCGGGAGTAAGGATTTGCTTCGCAAATCCTTTTCGTAGGGCGTCGCCTCAAAATATCCAAAACAAGTTTCGGATATTTCCTCGGCTCCTACTACGAGCGAACTTCGTTCGCCTCCCGTCAGAGCCATTAGAAATTAAAATAAGACTCCTTTGGAGTCTTCTTTTAATTTCTGGTGATTCCGGCGGGAGTCGAACCCGCGATTTTCTGGATGAGAACCAGACGTCCTAGACCACTAGACGACGGAACCATATACAAGATACGGACCTAAGGGGGGTTAGGTCCGTAGCATCATTATAGCGCACTTCAATTTAAAAGTCAACACTTCCGTAATTTGGCACGGCCGTAATAAAGGTCTGCCCAGGCGCTAAAGCGATTTCCTTTCCATCAGCATCGAGGAATTGGATCTGAGCCTCGGCGGAGTCTTTTTTCCAGGTCCCGCGCAAAGCAACTCCGTTCTGGAAAATATAGACATCGCCCATACCAATCACATCTATATCTTCATGGTAGTTATCGGCAGCGCGTCGTTCAGATACTACCATCGCCACCACTACTGATGGTGCCATCTGGGTCAAAGTGCAGCCACTCTCGGGGTTTTGCCCATTGCCATCACCCTCCGCACAGTCATACACCTCATGCGCAGCACCCGACTCGTAACTTCGGAAATACTTGTTGCTATGCTCGTCATATTGATATTTCACATTAAAATCTCCCCATCCACCAAGCCTCAGAGTAATATCAGAGACAGCCGGCTTCAACTCGGAGGTATTCCCAGAAGCTGGTTTTACTATATCCAGTTTCTCAACCGCCAAAGCATCAATCCGCGAACGGCTACTTTCCTCCGGCGTCATCCGTTTGAACCCCTTAATCTCGGACGTTGTGTAACCATTATCATCACTGAATCTCCGTAAATTCCCTGCTGTGGTGAATAAATTATTCCATAATCTTGACCCCACGGTCCCGCGATACATATAAGTATAATTCTCATCTAAGTTCTTATATCCTCGTGACACGGCGGCGAGCGCGTCCCCAGAGCCTCCAGCGTGCACAATTGTACAATCAAACGGTGTATCCCACTGTAGATAGTAAATCCTCAGAGACCGAATCGGACCAATAATCGACGCAGTCGGATTCTGGTAGATTGCCGCAAAACGCGTAATGCCCGCCTCGGCAATCGCTTCAAATATTACCCCAGCTTGATTCAATCCGGCGTGTGGGCGGGCGCCATCTGTGCCATTAGGGGTCTGAATACAATAAGCAGGAGCAGTCTTAAGTGACGCGTCGGCTAAAGGTTCGCCAGTCAAATCACTATATATTGCCTCACTCGACGCGCCCCCAGCCAAATCGGGGTATTGTATCGAGTCGATAATCTCCGATGATGTGAACAACGCAAATAGGAGCATGGCAACCCCACCGACAAATCCCAGACCCCCTACTATGCTAAACCAAAGCACCATCTTGTCTATTGACTTTTTGAGTTTGCTCTTTTTGGACCGAGATTTGTCCTTTGGTGCGTCCAGAGGTTCTCCTGTCTTGGTTGTACTTGTCTCAGTAAATGCTGTGGCAAGCTCTTTATTTGTGATTTGTTGATTGTTTCTATCCATAATATGCTCCAAATTAAGCTCATATATATTATATATAAAAACATAAGATTTTTCCACAATTTCTAGCTTATTGCTGAAATGAATTCGATTTTTTTCGAAAAACCTATTTACATAGAATTTTTCTTATGCTAATATATTTATAAGACAATAAAGGTCATATGCAAATGAATAAACGAAAAATAAGAAAAAACCTCCGTGCTTTGATGCTCGAAGTAACATATCACAAAAAAACATACGTCAGTTTAATCGCAATAATGACGCTGCTATCTTGGGTAACCGCATCCGGGCTCGCATCGGTCATTGCAGACAATACATCTGCAGTAGATTCATCATCTAATACTACATTTCAAGTCAATGTTAAAGATACAATTGCTGTAGCGGTTACTACACCGGTATCTGGTGCGACCGGAGATATAAATGAGTTTTTGCGCAATACTGTCGATGTAGAGATTAACACCAATGTTGCCAATGGCTTTACTGCTTCAATGTATTCCAGGAACAACACCAATCTCACCCATACCATGCTCGGTTCGTCTTATTACATACCGACCATGAGCAACAGCGCTTCTCGTGGCACCTTCCCTATCAACACTTGGGGTTATTCTCTGAAGTCATCCTCTCTCGACGGCAAGACATATGGTGAGACCGACGCCGGTAATACGAGTAGTACATATTATCCACTAACCGATAGCACTACTGCCCCAATCAAAATCATCACTGCCGCCGCCGGCACCAAAAGCGGTGAACAAAGTGTTTATTTCGGTACCAAAGTCAACGCCGAAAAACCAGCTGGCACCTACCTTAATACGGTCGTCATTAGTGTTGTGACTGGTGTCATCGATTCAGAAACTAACCCAATCACTCCAGTAAACCCGGCAAACCCAGGCACAGATCCTAACCCCAGTGATACGGTTCCGGTCTATACTGGCAACACTAGCACTGTCGGGACTGGTATTAGCGGAACCAATGGAACTACCGTGCGTACTGTCAGGGCTACGAATTCAGGCACTCCTGCCACTTCTACTGATACGACCGAAATCAGCGCTGGCAACAATACGGGCTCTTATGTGGAACCACATGGTGTCAGTATATCCACTCAATCAAATATCGTCGAAAATGGCTCTTCCATCCCTCTTGGATTGGCTGCTACTTCAGTCGCAACAGCTACCGCTGGCATGATATTCTTTATCCTAGCGAAGCGTGATGAGGATGACGAAGAAGACGAAGAAGAAGATTTAATCTAATCTTGTGATATAATAATCAGTATGGAAACAGTTACAAGGTTCGCGCCGAGCCCTACTGGATACATCCACATTGGCAATGTTCGCTCGGCTATCTACCCGTATTTACTAGCCAAGCAACAACACGGTAAATTCATTCTGCGCATTGAAGATACCGACAGGGGGCGCTATGTTGAAGGTGCCACTGAGCTCATCGAGGATACATTGCGATGGTTAACTCTTGATTGGGACGAAGGTCCCCTAGTTGGCGGGCCTCAAGCTCCGTATTTCCAGAGTGAGCGTAAAGAAATCTACCACGCCTACGCGAAGCGATTAATCGAAGCCGGTCGCGCCTATGCTGACCCGACTCCACCCGAGCAGATTGAGCAATATCGTAAGGAATGCAACGACCAGAAAATCCCTTTCCTTTACCGCAACTATCGACCTACGGATACGCCAGAATGGCATCCCGGTATTCCTTTACGCTTCAAGGCTGAGCCGCAAAACTACCAGTGGCGCGACGAAGTAATGGGCGATATGCATGCCGGACCAGAAGTACAGGATGATATTATCCTAATCAAAAAAGACGGCTATCCGACTTATAACTTTGCTCATATTGTGGACGACGCCGAAATGGGCGTCACACATGTGATGCGTGGCGTAGAATATCTCTCAAGCACGCCCAACTACCTGGCTCTCTATGACGCGTTAGGGCTGACACGCCCCAAGCTGGTCTCGCTTCCGCATATTTTAGCCCCTCAGGGCAACAAAAAACTCGGCAAGCGCGATGGTGCCAAATCAGTCACCGAATATCGCGACGATGGTGTTTTACCAGAAGCAATGCTGAACTACCTAGCGTGTCTTGGTTGGAATGATGGTACGGAACAAGAAATCTACACCAAAGAAGAACTCATCGAACGATTTTCACTCGACCGCATTCAAACATCGGGTGCTCGCTACGATGAGACAAAGCTTCTTTGGATGAATGGTCAATGGATACGTAGAATCTTTAACGAACGGGGTGTCGACGCCTTGTTTGAACGCACAGAAGGCTTTTGGCCAGATGTTGCCGATGAACATAGTGTAGAATATCGTAAAAAAGTTCTTTCCATTATCTACGACCGACTCAAAACCTTATCAGATTTACGCGAAATGACCGCCTACTTCTTTGCCGATCCAGAGCTCGACATGAATATGCTTCTCAACAATAAATTCCTCAAAAAACTTTCCGAATCCGAGTTGGAAAACCTACTCAAGACTTCAATCGCGAAGCTATCGAGCTTACCGGAGACTACGTGGAATGCAGACTCATTGCAATCTACGCTTAATCAGCTATTGCAAGAGACTGGCAAAAAACCAGCGGAATTATTTAGCCTAATTCGCCTCGCACTTAGCTTCGCGCCATTTAGTCCAGCCCTTAATCTTACTATGGAGGTGCTGGGCCGTGACGCTTCCCTAGCACGCCTCAATGCGGTTGCGCGTGCAATCCAATAAAAAATCACCCAGTCAATGGGTGATTTTTTAAGACCTCATTAAAGAGAAGTTGCAATGGAGCAAATCTGTTTATTAGACAAAGTACCGTTCTCTGCCGTAATCTTGTACACGACTCCGCCATTCACCCAAGCCGCACGACTACCACTAATATAAATCGTCAATCCCTGTTCCTTGATGGTTTTGTAATTGTCGCCAAATTCTGATTTGACGTAGTTATTTAGTAGAGCATTGGAATCCCATGATGAAGCTTCCTCGGT
Source organism: uncultured Candidatus Saccharibacteria bacterium (assembly GCA_946548715.1). Classification (GTDB taxonomy): domain Bacteria; phylum Patescibacteriota; class Saccharimonadia; order Saccharimonadales; family Saccharimonadaceae; genus Nanosyncoccus. Next base: position 19,060 of record CAMNPZ010000005.1, on the reverse strand, counting down.
CAACTCAAAAGAAGCGCCCTCACTGCTGTTGGAGAATTCTAGTACAATCTTTTTGCTTTCAGAGGTAATGCTAGAGACCGCGTAACCTCGCGGTACGTGGCCTGGATAAGAAGCATTGATACCAGTCTGCATGGCTGCTACACGTAATGATACATCCGGCATGTTTAGATTAACGAAATAAACTATTGCAAAAACAACAACCGCCGCCGAAGCTAAGGCTAGTGCGACTCGTCCAAACCCAAAATGCATCTTATGCAGCTTGCTTGAAGACTTTTCTTGAGCGTCTTGATTTGCCGTGGTGGCACTTTGTAGGGCTTTCTGGATGGCCTGCTCTTTGATTTCTTTGGCGGATAATCTTTTGCTAGCCTGCTGTTCAAATGCCAATTGTTGGGAGTTTAACGCTTGCATCCGCTTAATCGCGGTAGTCTGAAGTGGATGTCTCTGGACTGTGTTGGTGATTCCTTGTTGCTCATTAATCCTAATTGGAATGCTCTCACCTACCGGCTCAGTTTTAAAATGCTGGATTCTCTCGCTCCTATCAATATCGGTAGTTGTTACTACTCTTTGAGTGGGTCTCTTAACATACCTCCTATTGAGAGTCGTAGAGTTTTGTGTCTTCCGCTGCGCGGATTTTGCCGTTCCATTGTTTTTTTGCATATTACCTCTCTTATTCTGTATCTATAATACTATTGTTAATTTGAAAATGCAAGAGTTTAATTTTTGAGAAAATATGTTATACTATGAATAGATATGGATCCAGATAGCTTCAAAAAACAGAACATCAAAGTTATCATCTCTGAAGTCTTTATGGTGATTGCCGTTATTATAACGGTAATTGTATTGGCTCTATTGGTTTCTGGTTATTGGCTTAATTCTAATTTTGAAATAGAACGTAATGGTATGCTCCAAATCTCGTCTATCCCCACTGGTGCCAGTGTTGAAATAGATGGTCAGACTACTTCATGGCTCGAACGTACTAATTCGTCCAAAATTCTCTCCAGTGGTTCTCATACTATTCGGCTCACTAAGGACGGATACGACTCCTGGTCTAAGACAGTCAATATTTCTGAAGGGCTGCTTTATCGGCTCCACTATCCTAGATTATTCCTAGAACAACGACAACTAGAATCCGTCGCGGATGTAAAAGATTACACTAGCGCATTTATTTCTTCCGATCACAACGCCGTTTTATTAGTCAATAATACTTCAGAGTGGTCGTACATTAATCTAGACGCCGACGAACCGGTTTCCCGCAGGCTCGATGTCTCAAATCTCTTCGCTGCGGCAACTCGCAATGAGGATGCGAAGATGACCGCACTAAACAGTGATATTCTAGAAGTGAACTGGGATTACGATGCTTCCCATGTCTTAATCAAATCGCGCAATGCTAATTCAATAGAATGGGTCTTGCTGGACATCCATAATGTAGATAAAAGCATCAATCTGACCAAAGAGTTTGGCGCGGATTTTTCACATATCGAAATCATAGATAATAATTCCAACAATCTCCTCGCCGTACGCGATCGTAACCTGCATAGAATTGATATACCTGGGCGCTCTATTTCTGCTGTTATCGTTAAAAACGTTATCGATTTTGACCATTACAATAATGAAGTCGTTTTTTCTGCCCAAGATAGTTCCGCGGTATCGCAAGAGAATCCATCTGGTTACTATGTGGGATATTTTAGACTAGGCGACCGCAATGTCAAAACTCTGGGAACATTATCGGCGCCGGCTAAAGTTGTGATTGGCAAATTCTATGAATCTGAGTATATCGCTACTTTAACTGATAATGCCGTCACCGTACATCAGAAAGAAGATTATGCTATGGACTTTTCTGAGTACGGTTTATCTTTTAGCCCTAACAACATTAAGGTGGGGCACAATGGCGAGTTTTTGCTCCTAAACAAGGAAAACTCACTAGCTACGCTGGACTTTGAGGCCGAATCGATGCACGAATGGGTTATAGAAAATGATCATTATGGTTGGATTGATAACGATATGTTATATGTTGTTTCGGAAGGCAGCTTAATTGTCTATGACTTCGACGGGCTGAATCGACGCGTACTGGCACACAGCGTCTCAGATCATTTCCCAGCCGTCATTACTAATGATAGATGGCTATATTATTTCAGCGACGGTAAACTCGTTCGCGAATGGTTGGTCGCCAAATAGTTTATTGACCAGTTAAGAAATTCCATACTCCTTCAAAGAAGGAAGGCTCATTGGCGGGCAATAGCTCGGCGGCTCCATCGACTACAGGGGTAACCTTGTCTGCCTCTGTAGCATTATCATAATTAGGCGAGATTTGCTCCGCCGTTACAAGCAGTCGGTTTCGCGATGTCCCTAGTGGTGTACAGGTCACTAGAGTGAGTAAGGGCTTATCTGTGTCCATAACTAGTGCCGCCACGTTGGATGGATCGACGATTTGTTTTTTGATGACTCTGTAAGTGTAGCGTACCGAGTTGTAATTCACGTATATCAAATCACCATCTTCTAAACGTTCCAAACCAGAGAAGATGTATTTGTATTGGTTGGAACTATAGACGTCTCCGGCCGAGTGTCCAGTAATGACAAAATTACCCACCTCGCCGGGATATGCGCTAGCCCCAGCGATACGATAATGTGCCACGCCGTCGTTCATGGCTGCCATTACGTCACTGAGCGGAACGCCGAACCGAACAGGCACGTCGACGTTCAGCTTCGGGATAATCAAACGCGGCTCAGCTGATACGGTCTGGGTTACGGTCGGATCTATTGCGTCGATTCCTGAAGCAGGAGCATTACCTGGTGAAACGTATGCCATAATGGGCGCAAAAATAAGACGGTTGTATTGTAAAAACAATACCAGCAGCACTACGAAAATGCCAGCTGCAATTGGGATAAACTTGCGTCTTCGGTGTGTATGCTTAGCATTCTCAGTGGCTTTTTTACGAATTTTTTGGCGCAATCTATCGCCAATGCTTGCGGAATCTATCTCGGCGCTCTCTTGGGAAGCTTTATCTGTTCCTAGGGATAAACCGGCTTTTTGATCGGTCTTTTTGCTAAACTTCGAAAGTGAGCTTAGTATTTCCTCCTCTTCGGCCTTCTCGCGGGCATCTTTCAGTCTTTCCTTGGCGATATAGTCTTGCGCTGCCTTTGAATAGTAGTCGCTGTAGTATTTCTGATAATAATTTTGCCATGCAGAATGATACCTTTTCCAAGACTCGGAATTAATACGGGTTGTAATCGGTTCGTCTTTTAGCCTACCTTCTTGGCCACTGGCGGCACGTGCCGATTTTTGCGCCTTCTCAGTATAGGCCGCCAGAACCTTCTTCCTGGCGAGTTGAGCTGCGGCTTGACGGGCCAAATCAGAAGACTGCCCACCGTTTGTTGAATCCATAAGATAATTATAGCATATTCTAGTGTTTTATGCTATAATTGTCGTATGGGCGAGTGGCGGAACTGGTAGACGCGCTAGACTCAAAATCTTGTGACCTTCGGGTCGTAAGGGTTCAAGTCCCTTCTCGCCCACCACAGAAAATACCAGAGCTTTTGCTCTGGTATTTTCTGTTATTTATCCCAGTCGAATCCTTCGCCGTAGTGACCGTAGCGCGCGGTCGCCTCGTAAATCGGGCGTTTCAGGTTCAAATGTTTAATGATGCCATTTGGGGTTAAATCGTATCCATTAATTTCCTCTGGCTTACCATCGATAATCACGGTTTTCTCTAGTGGCTCAGCATAGCCAATCGCGTAAGCCAGTCGCACTAGTACTTCGTGTGCTTTGCGGTTGCGCAGATAGTCCACTGCTATCCTGCGTGCCATGTAAGCCGCTGAACGATCTACCTTGGACGGATCCTTGCCTGAGTAACAGCCACCGCCAATAGCTACGCGTGGACCGTAATTATCCACGATTAACTTACGACCAGTCAGGCCGGTATCGGCTTCAAATCCACCCTGATTCCAGTCGCCAGCTGGGTTAATATACGCAATAATTGAATCGTTATTTTTTGTCAATAATTCAAACTCCTCAGGCTCATCCAGGATTCTTTTTGATAGCATCGTAACCTGCTGTTTTTCCAGGACTCCTTCGGTATCCAGCCATTCGGACACCAAATGGGACAGTTCCTTCGATGATACGTTTTGGAAGCTTACTACGATAGAATCAATCGACCCATCTGGCGCAATCGTGACCTGGGTCTTACCATCATACGGGTGTTTCTCGTAAATGAACTGATTTAGCCTTCTCGACAAAACCACTTCGCGCGGCAACATTTCCGGTGTTTCATCGCAAGCATAACCAATCATGATTCCCTGGTCGCCAGCCCCGCCGGTATCTACCCCCGCAGCGATTTCGGGCGATTGTTTGACGATTTTCGTGTGTACTTCCATGTCATCGCCAGCGATACGATGCACGATGGCGGGAATGTCAACCTCGCCAGCCGTCGACGTAATTTCGCCAGTTACGAATACTACGCCGTGTCCGCCACAAGCCTCGGCCGCCACGCGCGCATTTGGGTCCTCTTTAAGATATGCGTCCAAAATCGCATCGCTAATTTGGTCACATAATTTGTCTGGGTGTTTCGGAGAAACGCTCTCCGCAGTTCGATAGAACATATCTTTCCTTTCTGGTCGGATTTACCACCTTGGCTCGCCGTCTTGGCGTGCTAGGTTGGCAGGAGGTCACCGGGCCGCTCCCTCGCTCCTTCTTGATATTAAATTGTTAATATTACCATTGTAGCACACCGCGTGGTAAAATATAAACATGAAAATCGCCATCTTTTCCGATTGTTATCTTGACAATACTGGCGGCATCGTGAGCTCTATCAACGCCCAGAAGCACGCCCTCGAACAAAACGGCCACGAAGTTGCTATTTTCACCACCGCCTATCCGAAATCCGCCAAAGAACTTAGAGACCTTGCGAAAGACCACATCTATGTCGTTCCCAGTTGCAAGTATCTCATTCGTGGCGCCACCCCAGTTTCCAGAAGACCCAAAATCGTCGAAAACTGGCTTATTACTATCCATCCCGAACTAAAAGAATACGACATTTTCTATATCCACTACGAAGCTGGCTGTTCCATCGCTGGTCTCCGCCTAGGAAAGCGACTCAAAATCCCTACCGTCCAGGTCATGCATGGCCGCGAAGACATGGGCGTGACCAGCATCATCCCGCACGGTTTCCGTACCATTGTCGCGACGGCGCTTAACTGGTTCCATTCTTGGTATCTTCCCCACCCTGTCAGAATCAAAAAAGACACCTATCTTGCCGATACCACCGCCAAAGCCAAAATGTGGACCATGATGGTAAACCACGCAAATTACGCCGCTCATGTCGTCTGCCCCTCGCATCACTTTGCCAAGAAACTCAAACACTACGGCGTCAAACATCAAATCCACATCGTACCAAACGGCTATCCCGACGCCAATTTTCCGCCCGAACCCCCAGTCAAATCACTGCAATCCGGCGAACCGCTTAACATCATCTGGCACTCTCGCCTCTCTGGCGAGAAACGCATTCTTCCTTTTCTGCAAGCCCTAGCACAACTCGAGAAAACACACCGCTCCGATTCTACTCGCCAGACCGATACACTCTACCACCTCGATATCTACGGCGACGGTCCCGATCTGAATAAAGCTACGCGCTTCGTTCGTCGCCATCATCTGAATGTCACCTTCCACGGCGCCACCCCCTTCAAAAAAGTCCAGCAGCAAATCCAGCGCTCCCACCTCGACATCCTTGCCTCTTATAATTTCGACAACTATCCCATGACTCTGGTCGAAGCCGAAGCCTGCGGCGTGCCGTGCCTCATCTGCGACCCAGATATGCGAGAAATCATCCCAGAAGGCGGCTATATACTCAGTAAATCCGAATCCCCCGAAGATATGGCAAAAGCCCTCAACGTCCTCTTAACTCACCCCGACCGCATCGCTAAAATGTCCAAAACCATGCTACAACACCGCCGCGAAACGCTCATAAGTGCCCGCATCGAATCGCTACTTGCTCTATTTGTCGAGATTACCGAGCATAACAATCACTAGTCGTCGTGTCTATGTATTTGGTGGTATAATTATTCCATGAGATATTTAGCAGACATTTTAACTCTAACCAGATTAATCTTAAGCCTAATTCTAATTGCAATCAGTTTTACTGGTGGTACGCCAGAGCAAGCCTTTATCATTTTTCTTACTGCCGAGCTGACCGATACTTTCGACGGCACTTGCGCTCGTAAATGGCCTTTCCCGAAGGATAAGACGCCAAAATATCGCAAATACGCCGCCCAGTTTGATATAGTCTCGGATGTTTTGCTCGCCGCTGGCCAAGTTCTATTCTGTGCTCTTCGCGTCAACTGGATTGTGGGGCTCATTGTTATTCTCTATTACACCGTCATCTGCGGTTCGCTTGAACTAATCCTCTACGGCAAACTCTTCGGTCACCCCGACAATTGCACCAAGAACTCACTTACCGCCCGTAATTTTCCGCTTGCCAAGAAAATTGTCCTCGCCCGTCGCTACCTCTATACCATCTGCCTCGGCGTCGTTAACGCCGTCATCCTCTTCGCTACCAACTGGCCCGACCCCGTCAAATACGGCCTCTTTGCCTTTGGCTGCTCTATCTTTGTCTTCATTTGGTTTTTTCTCCGCCAGCGCCGCAAAAACGTCTCTCGTGACGCTGTCGATATTGAGCAAAAACTCACGAAGGCGTCCAAGAAACCTGCCCCTACTCAGCAACGTCGCAAGTAACTATCACAAGAAAACATCGAAGAATAGCCTTGACTTAAGCAAGTTAAAATGATATAATATGAAAACGACACAATGGTCGTAGTACATTTAGAAAGAGAGGAAACGTCAGATGGGAAAAATCATTCATTTGTTCGACCGCAAGGGGGGACAACCAGTCGAACATCTCACAAAGGCTGAAGCGTTACAACGACTAAGTCAACTGGTCTGGGATAACCCAAGGGCATATTTCGTTCTAGAACTCAAAGTAAACTCCAAAGCTCCAGTGAGAATGGACGACTCTATTAGGGCAACACTTCTTAAGCTTGACTTAATTGATAGTCATGATTGCCCAACAATAGCAACCAAGATAGCCATAAAAGATATTGAAAAATACATGAATGAGCAGATCCTTAATCCTGCAACCTATTAGTTTTTTCTTCAAACCCGCCTACAACAGGCGGGTTTTTCAAAACCAATGATGACTAGAAGGTAACGAGGCGACAAAAAACCACAGACGAATGAGCCCGTGGTTTTTTGTTGGACCAATACCTACTGTTAGACCTTACGTCTTATGCAGCGAAGGCCTGAATTTGACGAGTTGCTTTGAGACTTACTCCTTGCGTAGTGAGAATCCGTGCTCTTCAAGCTTGCTCTGAATCCCAGCAAGGTTTTCAGCACCGACTGCCATCTTCTTGAGCATCCTGGGGGTCATCCCGAGAAGTTGCTTCAAAGAGGTGCAATTGATCCTTCTGAGGGCGTAAATCTCTTTCTCTGAGAACCCTAAAGCCTCAAAGGAGTCATTTTCTGCTTCAGCCTGCTTCACTTTTGCAGCAAAGCTTCTGTTGTTTTCCGCGATGCTACTCCTTATAGCTGCAACGAGCTGGTCGTAAGAAGCTTTTGCGGCATCAGCACGAGCTTTTTGTCGCTTAGCTTCGAAAACAAGCTCAGTCACACGCTTCTCCGTCATGGCCAAAGTGGCATTGGATAATGCCAGCTTTTTGGTAAGCTTTTCGTTCTCGAAAGAGACCGAAGCTTGAGCCATTTCGGCCTTTTTCAAAGCTTCATTGGAGGCAGCGAGCTTAGCTTTAGCCTCTTCCAGCCTATACTGAGACTCCTTTAATGCTTTCTTATTGACGGTTTCATTTCGAAGCGTCTCAATCTCACGAAAGAGCTCTTCGACGGTGGGAATGAGAGCACGAAGCTGAACGCGATAAGGCGAACCCTGCAGCTTTTTTATTGCATTTCGGATTGTCTTAGAGACGTAAAACTCCGGTACACCCAATTCTTGAGCAATTTCCTTCTGTGTGTGTCGAGGATAGTTAAATGCAAATCCACGACAGACCAGGTCAAATTCTTCAGTTGTAAGTGCCGTTGAAAGAATCTCCAAAGCCTTGTCGTAGCTATACGACGGAATGCCAATCGCCTGATCGCATCCCTCAACTGCTGCTGCAAGATTCTGTCCCGGCGTGTTAAACTTTGAGCCACAAATATTCGTTTTCATCACGGTTTTCCTCCATGTGGTAAATGAATAGTTTTTTCCACAAACATCACCTCGTAGCGAGCCTCCTTATTCTCGACTTGTGTATTTAGGTATATGATTGCAGAATAGTTCCTCCGTCAATGGCCGACATACGGCACGGAGAGACTACTCTGCAATCAAATAGTCCAACAAAGTTAAAGTACATCTATCCCAATAAATAGCTCATAACTTGCATTATAGCATATAATCTACAAAATGTCAAGTATAGATTTTATTATGGCATAAAAGCCCTTTATGTGTTCTGATGCTACGAATCGGAGCTTATTAATTATTCAAGCTCAAGACTACCGCCTCAACTAGCCGGCTCGGATTATATAGGTTTACCCCCACAATCTTCGCTGCTACTTCTCCGCTCCAGAACGCCAGCGGCGAATACCCAGATAGTGCCACGGCCTTCACGGTCCCACCGTGTGCCACTACGACCTGCCCATTATGTAAAGTTACTATCCCTACTGGGTAGCTCAATGTGAATTTGTGCAACACTTCCGCTACTTGCACTAAGGACGCCGACATTAGTAGCATCTTGGGGTAATATACTAATCGCAGCAGTTTAGCAAGCTGTGCTACCGAAGCCATCACAACGATGTTTTCATTCATCAACCATCGTTCCGGCATATTGTCTGCCAGTAAATCAACGCTGTCGCGCGTAATCAAGGTCATTTTCTCGGCACCGCGACACGCGCTCGCTACAGCTCGCCCCGTCACGCTATTTCGCGATAAGTCTCCCAGCACCAGATTGTAGTCCGCCATCTTGAATACATCGAGCAACTCCTGACTCTCTGCAAATGACCCCGACTCCGACGATGGTATAAACACAAAATTCGGCATCTCTGGTAGTTTACCTTTCAGGGTATCCGGCAACACTAATCGTACGGCCTCGAGCGGGAACTCTCGCCCTAAGAACTCTGCAACTCTAACCTCGTCTCGGAATCTCTGCGCATTCCCACCAATCACATTCACGGTGCCCTGTTTGTGTTCGGGAATGTTCCACCTCAAATCCTCGTACGGATTTCCCTCAATCTTCTCGAAATAATCCATTTTTACACCTCCAGTTCAATCGACACCGGACAATGGTCCGACCCCATCACATCCTCATGAATCTCTGCCTTGTCCACTCGTGGCATCAGCCCATATGATACGAAGAAATAATCAATTCGCCACCCCACATTATTTGCTCGCGCCTGGCCCCAATGCGACCACCAAGTATACCGCACTTCATCTGGATGTAATGCCCGAAAAGTGTCCACGAATCCAGCGTCAATCATATTCGTAATTCCCTGTCGCTCTTCGTCGGTGAACCCTGCCGAATGATGGTTCGTTTTTGGTCTCGCGATATCAATTTCCTCGTGTGCCGCGTTGAAATCGCCACAGACCACGACCGGCTTCACTTGCTCCAATTCCTTCAAATACCGCAGAAACTCCTTATCCCATTTCTCTGCGCGCAGTCCTAGTCGCTCCAAGCCGTTTTTCGAATTTGGCGTGTACACATCTACTAGAAAAAACTCAGAAAACTCCGCTGTTAGTACCCTCCCCTCACTCAAAGGATTGCCATATTCATCATTCATCTCTATTTCCGTCGGTAACCCATATTTCACCGACAATGGTTTTATCTTCGTAAAAATCGCTGTCCCCGCATATCCTGGCCGCTCCGCCGAATTCCAAATCTCCTCATATTCCGGCAAATCCACCTCCGCCTGTCCCTGTTTCGCCTTTGTCTCCTGCAAGCAAAGGATATCCGGCGCATAACCATCAATAAATTCTTGCAAAGCCCCCTTCCGAATCACTGCCCGTAGCCCATTCACATTCCAAGAAAAAATCCTCATAGAATAATTGTATCACATTTCGCTACTCAATATCATTGCAAAAACCACTCCAGCTATTGACGTAGTCTATTGGGAAACTTTATAATTATATTTATAATTTAATAAACTTCAAAGGAGGTATATATGTCAGGAGAAAAACTAGCTAATGATGATGCAGAAGATCTTACTCAACAGAGGGAGGACCATCGAGAGCGAGGTAGAAAAATTACAACTTCGGGGCCAATAGACTTTTATGAAATGCTCGATCGAAGCGAAGCGAAAAAGAAAGCTATGGAGGCATATCAGCCAGGCAAGCGCGAAGAAGACCCGAATAAAGCTCACGCAATGGCAATGGCTGGAGATATACTAGAGACTGAGACTGAAAAACTAAAAAAAGAGGCTAGGGATTTAATGTTAGCGGGTAAGGAGGAAGAAGCATGGAAGATGCTTCGCAAGGCCAGAATTATGAGAGAAGACGCCCACACGGAAGAAGGCGGCGCCGTTGAAGAATATGATAAGCAAAAACCATTCTTTGACGAGCTAAATCAAATCTAGCCGCCTCTGTTTGATAACTTGACATTAAAACATCGTTAAGGTATAGCTAGCGTACGATAATATAGGGAGATTTGCCTTTTAGGTGTATCTCCCTCTTTCTATATCGCGTTTCTTAATTGTTTCCCTTTTGTCGTATTTCTTTTTCCCGCGCCCGACTGCAATCACTAATTTAATATGGCGACTGCCGCCTAATAATCTCACTGGCACAATTGTTGAACCAGCTACTTTCTCGCGCTCTAACTCTGTGATTTGTCTCCGCGTTGCTAACAACTTGATATTCTGCGCCGTTTCTGCTCCCAGAGTTAGTCCATATAACCACAGCTCCCCTTCGCGTATCGTTACATAAGAACCTTTAAGTTGCACATGGTGGTCGCGAATTGCACGTACCTCCGGCCCGGTCAAAACCATTCCTACTGTTAATTCGTCACCAAGAACATAATCGAATTTTGCTTTTCGATTCACCGTAACCATATCTGGCACCTGCTTCTTCTTCATAATTGTATTATACCAGCATTTCTATTCGAGGCAAGCGCGTGGCTAATCTGTAACGCGTAAATATTGACAATATTCATAATGTATGCTATAATACGCGAATACGCCAATAATCAATATTCCGAGGGGAGGTGAAGGGCGAGTACGTTTTAGTTTTTAGCAGTAAACCGACTCGGCAGTGTTCACGAGCGGAAAGCTCGGATATTGCTGAGTCAGGATATAAACTCAAGTAACGCGACGCAGCGGATCCATTAATCAGAGTAACGATGTGGACCTGTTTTTAGAAAGGTGGGCAAAGATGAAGGAGTATAAGGGATTCATGATTGAAGGGCGCGACGATTTCACGATTCAGGAAGTCGGTGAAAACATGACGCTCTTCTTCTTCAACCCGGAGTACTTCGAGGTTGAGCAGGATGAAACAAAGGAATTTGCAAAAACGCTGCAGTGCGAGACCAATGCAGCCGTTACATTGAACTTGTCGGAGCTTTACTGGGGCGTGATTACCTTAGTAATCAATCCTACAATTCTTCATTATCATACGAGCGAGATGATAAAGGAATCCATTACGAGGTTCCTCTTCGATCATCGCGTCGTCGACGACGATGATTATGATGATTACTGTTAGTTTTTGTAGCCTCTCTTCGGAGGGGCTTTTTGTGCTATAATAACCCCAGGAGAATAGTATGGAAAGAATAAACAATATAGAACAGCCCAAAGCAGAAAAACCATCCGAAGATTCGGTCCGGCGTTATGGACACATGGCTATAACTGCGAGCCTTAAGACTATGGATGATTTTAAGGATTCGCGCAACAACAACGTGGTAGAAAGAGACAAACAATATCTAGAGGAAAGACAAAAGGATTTTAGCGATAAAGGCTGGCTAGCGTCGCAATTCGAGGCTATCGCAGCACATGGTTTTGTCGAAGGTAAATGGCTAGGCGACGTTCCTAGTCGCACTGGCCATATTCCATTCATGGTTTCACCCGTCTATACCGCTAATGTTAATGGTATTGGCTACGACGATGTGGTGAATCGTATCGACTGCGCTGTAAGAATCAGTGACTTTGACGGCGGCGAACAAGCTTATATGGGTTTTGACGTCACGCTAAATGACGACGAGATTCGCACGAAGCTCCTCAGGACCACTAATGACTCTCGCAAAAACCTTCCATTCGGTTTCTCGGGACTAGACTATTCCTACTTGGAAGACGGCACCTTGCTTGCAAGAGAGTCGAATGTTCCACATTATTGTATTGCTATGAATATAGACGAGAATACTGTTAAAACATACAGACATCATTATGACTACATAAAAAGCCCAGACCAAGAATCCCTTAATCCAAAACGCCTACAAGAAGCAAAGAATTTCCTGCGATTCTTTAATGACAAGGCTCGCTTTATAGTTCTTTCGGAAATCTTTGAACAGAATCGACTGGCCTTAGCAATGCTTCCAGAGCATAACGGCAGAGATAATCGAATTATCGATGATGCGAGGGCTAAGTTGCAATACATCGACAAAAAACTTTGGTCTGCTCTGGCGCGCGCTGCTGAACGATGCCCACTTCAACCCAGTATAATAGCACTTGCCTCAAATAATACTGTTCTTTCAGATGATGATAAAGCGATTCTTGAAGCGAAAGAAAAACGCAAACAATTACTGGAACAAATTAAGGATTGCCGCAACTCTGACCTTCCTCAGCAAGAAAAAGCACACCAGATTCGCAAGCTCAGAATGGAACTATATGAACTTGTTTCTGACATTTACCGAAGACAGGACCCTAAATATCGGACATTAATCTCGGAAGTTAAATCATTGAGAGCACTTGAACGTGAAGGTAAGGCTGAACGATATAAAACAATCCAGCCTCGCAACCGCTAATAATGTTTCAATTCTATCATATCATACGATGAAGAGTGCTGGTCCGAGCCATATTTCTAGCAAACCTTCACATTACTCTCACCGACGAGTTCCGACAGCTTATCGGTGAGTTCTTTTGAGGCATCCACCCGAAACGGCATCCGAAGCGGCCGTTTTGATTCTTCATCCTTCAATACCAGCACCACTTCCTGCATACCAACATAAATATCCGCTAGTCTTCGTATCGCGGTCAAAGTCTCCGTGTCCGACGCATCTTCAACTAAAATATACAACCGTTCCTTGCGTGGATCTTTCGGCGGTTTCTTCAGTACGCGCGGCTCGTCAATAATCGCCGACGACGAACCTCCACTACTTCCGCCACCCCCATTATTAGATACCCGCTCCGCCGAAACGCGCGAACGGCGACGGAAATTCTTTTCGGGCGCCGCTGCTGGTGCCGCTAGCTTCGTACCCGTCGATTCATATGACTCCAATACTTCATCTGACACCAGTTCTACTACTTCGGCCAGTAATTTCACATCGGAAGTAATATTACCATCCTTATCCTTCGCATTCACCTTACCTTTTACTCGCACTACGTTATCGACCGCCAATTTCGCTCCATGCTCGGCAAATACGCTCGGGAACACGATAAACTCTATCTCGTCGGTCTTGTTCTCCATCTTAATGAAAGCCATTTTGTCGCCCTTCTTCGTCAGAATCGTCCGCACCGCTGTAATAATTCCGCCCACTGTTACCATCTTCCCATCATTTTCCGCCGATACCAGCGACATCGGGTGCGTCTGCTCTTCGAAGTATGTATCGTACTTATCCAAAGGATGTGCCGACAGGTATAGTCCCATCAGATCTCGCTCCCACAATAACTGCTCTTTTTCCGGGTGCTGGACAGGCGCTGGCTTGATTTCTACTTCTGGAATCGCCCCCGCTTCGCCCATCATGCCGAAGAGATCAGTTTGTCCCGATCCTACGTCTTTTTGGATTTTCGATCCATACGCCTGCACTGCTTCGAGATTGTATAGCAAATCCGACCGCGTATGTCCGAAACTATCAAATGCTCCTGTCTTGATTGCGCTCTCCCACGCCTTCTTATTAAACTTCGTCGAATCTACTCGCTTAGCAAAATCACACACCGATTTGAATGGCCCGTTTTTATCGCGCTCCGGGATTACAATCTCCTCAATCAAAGCCTTACCGATTCCCTTTACGCCAGATAGCCCGAACCGAATCGTCTTCTCGCCACCCACAATACCAAAATCACCATACGACTGATTAATGTCCGGCCCTAGCACCTTGATTCCCATACGTTTGCACTCGGCAATCTCAATCGCAAGCCGGTCAGTCCACCGCATATCTGCCGTCATCAATGCCGCCATGAATGCATCTGGATAGTGCGCCTTCAGATACGCCGTCCAGTATGCCACCAGCGCATAACACGCTGCGTGCGACTTGTTGAAACAGTAGTTCGCGAAATCCAGCAGCTGCGCCCAGAAAGTCTCCGCAATCTCCTCGGTCGCCCCACCAATCTTTACGGCACCCTCGATGAACTGCGGTTTTACTTTCTTCATCATGTCAATCTTTTTCTTTCCCACCGCCTTTCGCAAAGTATCTGCCTGACCACCAGTAAACCCGCACCATTCCTTCGAAATCTGCATGAACTGCTCTTGGTAAATCATAATCCCGTAAGTGTTTTTCAGAGAATTCTCCAGCCCTGGATGTAGGTAAGTAATCGGTTCCTCGCCATGTTTGCGTCGAATAAATGAATCGATAAACTGCATCGGTCCCGGACGATACAAGGCTACCATAGCGATAATATCCTCAAACGACGATGCCTTGAGGTCACGCAGATATCTTTTCATCCCCGCCGATTCTAGCTGGAATACGCCAGTCGTCTCTGCCCGTTGTAATAATTCGTAGGTCTTCTCGTCATCTAGTGGTAGCGAATACATATCAATATCATTATGGTAAACCTTCCGAATCATCCGGAGTGCATTATTAATCACCGACAAGTTTGATAGTCCCAAGAAGTCCATTTTGAGTAGTCCAATTTCCTCTACCTGCCCCATCGGGAATTGTGCCGCAATCGGCCCCTTGGCCGAGACTTCAAGCGGCAGGAACTTCACCAAATCATCCGGCGCAATAATCACGCCACAGGCGTGCACGCCGTGGTTGCGAATCGTTCCTTCAAGCCGCGAAGCAAAATCAATCACCTCCTTCGAGGTCGGGTTGGTTTCGTATTCTTGCTTCAAATCCGGCACGTCTTTAATCGCATCGGCTAGTTTCACATGGTGCCCCATCACCGGATCTGGCACCATCTTCGCCAGCCTGTCGGCTTCCGCATACGGTACTTCGAGCACTCGCGCTACGTCGCGTACTGCGTTTTTGGCCATCATTTTACCAAACGTCGCAATATTTGACACCCGGTTGAACCCATATTTGTCCGAACAATATTGAATCACCTCATCGCGTCGCGTATCCTGAATATCGGTATCAATATCTGGCATACTAATCCGGTCCGGATTCAAGAACCGCTCAAATAGTAAATCGTACTTCAGCGGGTCAAGCTCTGTAATACGCAGCGCATACGCTAGAATCGACCCAGCTGCTGAGCCACGTCCCGGTCCATACACAATTCTCTGCGACTTCCCCCAGTTGATGAAGTCTTGTACAATCAAGAAATATCCATTATAGCCCATCTTGTCCACCACGGAAAGCTCATAGTCAATCCGCGGCAGTACTTTGTGTGCCTCGTCACGCTCCTTGTCGGCCTCTTCCAGTATCTTTCGGCACTCCGGCACTGGTATCTCCGAAGCTTCCTGCAACGTCTTTCCGCCATAGCGGTACACTAATCCCTGGAACACCAACCGGTCCAAGTAAGTCTTTTCGTCCTCGTCGGTTGGAATCGGAAACTTCGGAATCAAAATCCGTCCGAGCTGCAAATCTACGTTGCAACGTTCTGCAATTCGCTTTGTATTTAAAACTGCTTCCGGGCAAGTATCCTGCCAATGCTCGATAATCTCCTGTGCCGGTATTACATGCAAATCATAATCCTTCAAAGAAAACCGGTTCTTGTCCGACAAGTTCCCCGCCGTACCGATACAAAGCAGTACTTCGTGTGCATCTTGATCTTCCTTCTTCAAATAGTGCGCATCGCAAGTTACCACCAAAGGCAGCCCCAGTTCCTTGGCGTGCGCCATATGCCAGTCGTTGATTTTCTTTTGTTCCGCGGAATGCGTGGTGGATTTTGGATGGCCATGGTCCTGCATCTCGAGGTAGAACCGATCTTTATAAACATTTCGGTACCAGTCGATTAGCTCAAGCGCCTTCTCATCATCGCCTGCTCGTATTGCCTCAGAAATCTCCGAACCCATACAGCCCGACAGGCAAATCACCCCCTCACTATATTTCTCCAAATCTTCGTGGTCAGTACGCGGCTTGTAGTATTTACCATCAATCTCCGCCGCCGACATAATCCGACACAAGTTCTCATATCCTTTGTTATTCATCGCAATCAAAGTAATATGAAATCTCTGCTTGTCGTGCGCCGGGTCCTTATCAGTCTTCTTGCGTGCCGCAACGTAAGATTCTAGTCCGAGCAGTGGTTTAATTCCAGCGTCGTTACATTCCTTATAAAGCTCCACGAGCCCCGACATAGTACCGTGGTCGGTTACCGCCACGGCTTCCATTCCCTGTTCCTTCACATATTGCACGAGTTCCGGAATCTTCGTCAGCCCATCCAAAAGCGAATAGTGCGTATGGTTATGCAAATGCACGAAATCACTAGGTTTTAACTCCACTGTCATACTAAAATTATATCACAAAGCGAAGTTTATAAACTACTACTTCGATTTCTTGATGGTCTTTGCGGTATCTTTGACGGTTTTCTTGGCTTCTTTGGCTACAGTTGTTGCCTTTTTCTTAGCCTCGCCAGCCTTTTCCTTGATATCGTCAGCCTTTTCTTCAGCCCATTCTGCCGCGTCGTCGATATTCTCCTCGATATCTTCTTCAATATCATCAATTCTGTCGTCAATTTCCTCGCCATCCTCTTCTAGCTTCTTCGACACGCATTTTCCTGCAAATATTCCAGCTAGCGCACCAAGTGCCGCTCCAAGCATAAATTTGCCTGCACCACCTTTTTTGTTATTTTCCGCCATTTTTCTTCTCTCCTTCCTTCTTCTTTTCTTTTAATCTTGGGTTAATATATTTATCAACAAACATTTCGACCGTTCCGCCAATTGAAGTCATACCTTTGACGTTATTGACGATGCCGTTCGCATTCTTAGCGATGTCTTGCCCCTCAACGATTACTTCTTTAATCTCATCGCTCAGCCCAATCAGCTTCACAACTAGCACAATCCCCATCACTAAAAACACCAAAAGTGTCATGCTAAGAATTGCAACCAATATCCATTCCGCTACGTTCATTTATTATTTATCCTCCTTATCGTTATTATACACTATTTTCCGCACGTCATCCGCATAATCAGTTTCCCGTAGTACGTATTCCAAATGAGCTAAGAAATAATTCTTCGGATCACCAGTTGTAATCCAGTGCCCTTGGCTTCGAGCCACAATCACATCGCCATGTTCAGCTAACCGCGTAATAGCATCCACGGTCCATAGTTCACCATCCAGTCCGGTATTAGATGGCACGAGGTAATCGAATACCTCTGGTGTTAATAGATATCGTCCGTATGATGTTAAGTTGCTCGGTGACAAATCTGGTGTCTTGGGTTTCTCAACGATGTGGCTTAAGGTTCCATTTTCCTTGAGGGCAATCATGCCATATTTGTTCCAGACCGATTCAGGCATTTCTTGCGCCGCGATTACTGCTTTCGCTTCTGGGTGTGCTCGGTAAGTCTCAATCAAAGTTTTGACGTCGCTATTTCCTAGAATTAGGTCATCGGAATACAGCACCACGAAAGCTTCGTCATCCTTTACATAATCTTTTGCCGAAACAATCGGTGACCCGTTTCCATAAGGTAAACTCGGATCCTGTTCGATGACAATAATGTTAGGAAAATTCAATACTTTCTCAACCGGTTCAAATCGTTCCGTCTTGCCTTGCTTCTCAAGTAAAGCTTTTACATTTTCCGCTTTACTATGAAAATAATCATCATAAATCTCTTTAGCCTTAGTATTTGGCGTTGCCACAATGATTATTTCATCAATTCCGGCTTCGACGCATTCTTCTACGCAAAGTTGCATTACTGGCTTTGCTCCGATTGGAATCATCGCCTTAGGGATAGTTTTAGTGATTGGTAGATAGCGGCTCGCAAACCCCGCATCAGTGATTATTGCTTTCATAAAGTCTCCTTAAAACCCAATTATATCATATGGGCATCGTAAACACTATTTTTTCGACTTCTTTTTCCTATAAGATTCTTTCCTAGCAACCTTGTCTTCGATGTTTTGAGCGCGGTTATGCACTCCATAAATCGAGCTAGTGACCCCCACAATCAGCATATAAGCACCAAAGAACCGCACGAAGGTAGTAATCTCAAAATCTCCAGCGTTAAGAATTACCGCTCCGATAATACAACCACAAACCCCCGCTAGTATTCGGATAAAACGATCAGTTGGGTCAACGGTCGAAAGAAACCCGTGAAATATATCAATAATACCAGACACTATTGTATAAATCGAAATGATGATTACGCTATTCGTCAAATCGTTTTTTGCCACAAATAACAATGCGACGGCCGCTACTACATCGACCAGTGCATCAATAACGGCATTAATCCAGCCATGTTTTTTGGAAGAGCAATAAAGTGCGCCAACGGAATCAATGATTCCCATAAATAACAGAAATACACCCAATATTGCAACCGTGTTCTCCATTTCTACGGGTCCACGGAATAACGCAAACGCTCCAAATATCGCCGCCACAGCGCCGCGAATTAGAAACACCATCCAGTGTTTGTCTATATATCTTCGATTGATTTTTGCCATTTTAATTAATCCTTTCTTACTTATGTTAATTATAACACGACATTCCCGGCTTGCCAACGCAATACTCTGATTAAGTATGTATTACACTGTAGGATAAACGAACATATGAGAATCACTTCTTAATCTGCTTTTTCTTATA